>JALVWI010000167.1 GCA_027038335.1 Campylobacterales bacterium
GGAACTTTAAATATAATTAATGACTGTGTTGAATATGGACTACCAAAGCCTTCTTTTGAGTATGAATGGACAGCAGTTAAGGTGACTTTTTATAAAGCTAAAGCTGATGAGGGAATAAATGAGGGAATAAATGAGGGAATAAAATTATTATATAATTATGTAAGTAAATATCCAAATCAAAGAGTTAGCCAAATATCAAAGAAATTGCAAGTGCCTGAAAAAACACTTGAGAGATGGATAAAAAGGTTAAAAGAAGATGGAAAAATAGAGTATAGAGGTAGCAAGAAAACAGGAGGCTACTATGCAAAAAAATAAAGGAAATAACAATATGAATATACTAAGTTTAATAGGAAGAGACAAAGAGCTTTTTGAAGATGATATAGCAAAACATGGTAAAGAGTTAGAAGAGATTGTTAGCAGTTCTAGGTTTTTAGTAATAGGTGGAGCAGGAAGCATAGGAAGTGCTGTTGTAAAAGAGATATTCCAACGAAATCCTAAAAAACTTCATGTTGTAGATATATCAGAAAACAATATGGTTGAGCTTGTACGGGATATAAGAAGTTCATTTGGATATATAGACGGGGATTTTAGGACATTTGCACTTGATATCGGAAGTGATATATATGATGCTTTTATAAAAGCTGATGGAAAATATGACTATGTTTTAAATCTCTCAGCTTTAAAGCATGTTAGAAGTGAAAAAGATCCATTTACTCTAATGAGGATGATCGATGTAAATATCTTCAATACGGATAAAACCATCTCTCAATCTATCCAAAATAAAACAAAAAAATACTTTTGTGTAAGTACAGACAAAGCGGCAAATCCCGTCAATATGATGGGAGCTTCTAAACGGATAATGGAGTACTTTTTAATGAGAAGAAGTCTTGAGATGCCGATATCTACCGCGAGATTTGCAAATGTTGCTTTTAGTGACGGCAGTTTACTTCATGGATTTAATAGACGGATAGAAAAACGACAACCTATTTCTGCTCCTAAAGATATAAGAAGATATTTTGTAATACCGAAAGAGAGTGGAGAATTATGTCTAATGAGTGCGATTTTTGGAGAAAATAGAGATATATTTTTTCCAAAATTAAGCGATAAGCTACATCTTATAACTTTTTCGGAAATTGCGGTTAAATATTTGCAAAATTTAGGATATGAACCTTTTGAATGTGAAAGTGAAGATGAAGCAAGAGAGTTGGTAAAAACTTTGCCTAAGCAAGGCAAATGGCCTGTTTATTTTTTCAATTCTGATACCACCGGTGAAAAAGATTTTGAAGAATTTTATACCGGCGAGGAAGAGATAGACTGGGATAGATATGAAAATCTTGGAGTTATAAAAAATGATCCATTATTTGACAATGAAAAGCTAGAATATTTTACAGATACAATTGCTAAGTTGAGGGAGCAAGGAGAGTGGGAAAAAGTTGATCTAGTAAATCTTTTTAACTATATGATACCCAACTTTAACCATAAAGAAACCGGTAAATATTTAGACCAAAGGATGTAGGGATGCAGAGATTTTTTGATATAATTTTTTCAGGTGGAGCACTACTGGTTTTATCTCCTTTACTTGTTCCTGTAATTGTGATCTTAAAATTTACCGGTGAGGGTGAAATCTTTTTTGTACAACAAAGAGTAGGTAAAGATGGAAAGATGTTTGGACTTTTAAAGTTTGCCACGATGCTTAAAGATAGCCCAAATATAGGAACAGGTACTATAACGACAAAAGATGATCCAAGAGTTTTGCCTTTTGGTAAGTTCCTAAGAAGAACAAAGATAAATGAACTGCCTCAACTTATAAACATATTTAAAGGTGATATGAGCGTGATAGGTCCTAGACCTCAAGATACAAGATGTTTTGTGGTATTTGACAAGGAAGATCAAGAAAATATAAAAAAAGTAAGACCGGGACTCTCAGGAGTTGGTTCGATAGTCTTTAGAGATGAAGAGAATTTGCTAGATGTAGAGGATATAAAGCAAAGAGAGTATATCTACGATCATATCATTTCACCATACAAAGGAAAGTGTGAAACTTGGTATGTCAAACATCAAAGCATAGGATTGTATTTTAAATTGATTTGGCTTACTGTATTGGCAGTAGTAAACCCTGATAAAATCATAAGATTTGATAAAATGTATGATGATTTTCCAAAAATGCCTGAAGAGTTAGAAAAGTTGTTTAGATAGGGGGTCAGTAAGGATGGCACGGAAAGTAAGGATAAATAGGAGTCAAGTGTTGGGAATAATCTTTATTCTAATTGAAAATGATAAATAAAATATCTAATTTTTTATCTCGTTAGTGGCAGTTTAAATTAGAGTATTAGAAAATTGATGAGAAAATTTATAGTTTTAACTATAACTATGTTATAATTTCTTATAGTTAAACCTATAAAAAAGTGATCCGGCTATACTTATTAGGACACAGAAATGATAAAATTCTGTAGTACAAATAAGAAAGGAAAAAGAAAAT
>JALVWI010000168.1 GCA_027038335.1 Campylobacterales bacterium
GACTATTAAAAATATGAATTTTAAAAAAGCTCTTTATGCTATATGGCTTGGTAAAAAACCTGCACAAGAGAGTTTAAAAAAGAAAATGTTAGGACAATAAGTGCATACTGATAAACCTCTTTTTTTATTTACAGTTTTTGTTATAAGTGTCGGTATTATTTTTTCTCTTTCCCTTTCAGCTTATACTATTTTTTTACACCATGGATATAGCGAATTTCACTTTTTTATAAGACAGTTTGGTGTTGGAGTTTTATCTATTATTATCATTTGGTCATTATCTCGACTTGATCCGGATAAATACTTTAAACCCATAGGCTTTTCTATATTTTTTATTTCGCTTATTTTGATGAGTATAATGCACTTTTTGCCGGAAAGTTATGTAACAGCAGCCGGTGGAGCCAAAAGATGGATAAGGTTACCGGGATTTTCTTTAGCTCCGGTTGAATTTTTCAAAGTAGGCTTTGTTTTCTTTTTAGCTTGGAGTTTTGCAAGAAAATTAAATGAAAATAAAAAAACACTAAAAGAGGAATTTAAACTGATACTCCCTTACATTGGAGTATTTTTGATAGCTGTTTATCTCATAGCTATACTTCAAAATGATTTGGGTCAAGTTGTAGTTTTAGCTTTAACTTTAGCTGTGATGGCATTTTTTGCAGGAACTAGTGCTAAACTTTTTATGTTAAGTATTCTTGGAGCAATCGGTATAGCAACAATCGCTATAACAACTTCAGCCCATAGAATACTAAGGATAAAAACTTGGTGGGCAACTATACAAAATATGGTTTTATCTATCTTCCCAAACTATATAGCTAATGCTTTAAGAGTAAAAGATGCACCGGAGCCTTGGCAGATTTCACATTCACTAAATGCTATAAAACATGGCGGACTTTTTGGCACAGGTATAGGAAGCGGTATATTTAAACTAGGTTTCTTAAGTGAAGTTCATACTGACTTTGTACTTGCAGGTATGAGTGAAGAGATAGGAGCCGTTGGCGTAGGTATCATAACTTTGTGTATTATAGCCATTTTGTATAGAATATTTAAGATAGCAAATAGAAGTAAAGATAAAGTTAATTATCTTTTTGCTCTTGGTGTCGGTCTTTTGATAACTTTTTCATTTTTGATGAATGCTTACGGTATAACATCATTGATACCTATAAAAGGTATAGCTGTTCCGTTTTTAAGTTATGGGGGAAGTTCTATGTTGGCTCTTAGTATAGGGGTAGGTTTAGTTCTCATGATAAGTAAAAAGGCCGACCTTAGATGATAGCCATAACCGGTGGAGGCACAGGAGGACATCTCAGTATAGCAAGGGCTTTAAAGGAAGAGTTTAATAAAAAAGGGATAGAGCCTATTTTTATAGGTTCAAGTAATGGACAAGATAGAGCTTGGTTTGAAAATGAGGAAGGATTTGGTAAAAAATATTTTTTTAATACAAAAGGGGTAGTAAATCAAAGCAAGATAGGAAAGCTATTTTCTCTCTCAAAAATTTTCTTCTACTCTTTGCAATGTTTTTTTATCTTTAAAAGGCATGGTATAAAAAAAGTTATTTCAGTCGGAGGATACTCTGCTGCTGCTGCTTCGTTTGGAGCGGTTATGTTTAAAAAAGAGTTATATATCCATGAACAAAATGCAAAAGCAGGAACTTTAAATATCAAACTAAAACCGTATGCAAAAGCTTTTTTTAGCTCTTATGATGATTCTCCTATAAAAGACTATCCTGTCAAAGAAGATTTTTTTAAAACAAGAAGGATTAGAAAAGAATTGGATACGATTATTTTTCTTGGTGGTTCACAAGGTGCAAATTTTATAAACAATTTAGCAAAATCTATGGCAAAAGATTTAAAAGATAAAGACATTCACATCATACATCAATGCGGTAAAAAAGAATATAATAAATTAAGAGAATTTTATAAAGAACAAAACATAGAAGTTGAATTGTATGATTTTACAAATGATATGCCCCAACTTTTACAAAAAGCTGACTTAGCTATAAGCAGGAGTGGAGCAAGTACATTGTGGGAGCTTTGTGCCAATGCGTTACCTGCTATTTTTATCCCATATCCTTATGCCGCAGGTGATCACCAGTACTATAATGCAAAATTTTTACAAGATAAAAATTTGACAAAAATTTATAGAGAAAACGAAACTGATCTAAATGGTTTATTTGCCCATATTAACTCTATCAATTTAAACAAAATTAGTACAAATTTAACAAAAGTTATCGATAAAAATGGTGCAAAAAAGATAGTAGAATATATTTTAGATACCTAAATTTAATATTTTTAAAATTTTTTTATAGTCCCTTCCGCTGTTAAAATAATAATCTACCTTAGCTATTTCATACTCATTTTTGGATGTTAAATACTGTGTTTTTGCTGTTGTCATTTTGCTAAGTGCATCAAGGTAGGCTATATTGTCCACTATGCCGTTTTGATACTTTGTTTTTATGATTTTATATACACT
>JALVWI010000169.1 GCA_027038335.1 Campylobacterales bacterium
GGATAATTTTTGATATATTTATAGTATGGCAGTATAAAATAGTTATAATCTTTAAAATTTTCTCTCTCAAGGATAAAAGACTTTATAGGTAATTCTTTGCAACTATTGAATTTGTTAGCAAATTTTGCCAAATTTGTATCTTTTTTATTTATTTTATTGAGTATTTGTAACCATTTAAAAGGTTTTGTTATATCCATAAAAGGTTTCTTGTTTTTGCATTTATTGATAATTTTTATATTTGACGGTTTTATTCCTAATTTTTCCAAGGCATATAAAGAGTAGATATTTATATCAAAACTTTTTGCAAGTTTGGTTAACGAGTTTATGTCATGATATACAAAATATCTCCAAAAAAGAACTTTATCTTTATCAAATCTAAAATAAAACTTTTTATCAGCTAGAGATAGATACTTTTTTGCCAACTCTTTTTTGTCATATCTTATGGCATTTAAAAAAAGAAAAAAATTAGCTTTGGCACTTAGATTTGAGCTGTTGATATCAAGTATTGAGTATTGTAGCTTATTTAGTTTTATATCTGTTGTGATAAGTTTTATACTTTGGTTAAATCTAATATCGCTTTTTATATTTTTTAAAAAATTTTTATTTAAAAAATAGTTGAAATTTTTTTCTCTATAATGTGAGCCTACTTTGTTAAAAGTATCAAAAAAAGTATCTTTATCGCTTTTTATGAGTTTTTTAAAAGGTTTTTCACTAAGCAAAACTTGATAAATATTATGAAGTTTGGGATATTTTTGATAAACCTTTTTATCAATTATTGCCAAATCTTTTTGAGAGAGTTTTGTAGCATCATAACTACTAAAACCTATCTTAATGCAGTCGGCATCACTTTTTAAAAACTCTTTTGGTTTCATTTTGTAACACTTTAGAATTTTTTTATAACTTTTATCATCTATTTTTTTAGCAAATTTTATAAAAATTTTTCTATTTACTCTTTTTGTATCTCCTAAAAGTTTCAAAGCGGTTTTTGAACTAACATTTTGGTCTAAATATCTCCAGATATAATAATCTTTATAAATGCTTTTAGGCTTTGAATTTAAAAATTTAAGTGTAATTTCTTTTGAAAAAACTATATTGGAGACAAAAAGAGATAAAAGTATGATGACAATCGGTCGTAATTTGTGATTTATAGCTACTTTTCTCATTTGTCTGCCGATATAACTTTTAGTACATGCTTCTAAGTAGATTTGTAAGCAAAAGTTCTATAAATTGCAAACCGAATATCACAATAAGCGGAGCCAAGTCAATTCCACCTATAACAGTAGGGATAAATCTTCTTATATAAGCATACACCGGTTCAGTTAGTCTGTAAAGCGTTTGGACTATAGGATTGTACGGATCGGGTCTAACCCAACTGATAAGAGCTGCAATGATGACAACCCATACATAAATATTTATAATCATTTGTAGCATTTGAACAATAGTAACTAATAATACCAATTTGATCTCCTTTGTTGTTAAACTGAGAAATGATATTCTATCCTATAATGGCTTAATTTTTTTAACTGATAAGAAATTAAGCAAAAATAATATACAATAAAATCAATATTATCAAATGGGAGAAATATGCTTGTGCTAAAAAATATACCTTTTTTTAGAAATTTTGATGATAAAAATATCAAAGATATAAGCAATAACTCTACAGTTGTAGAGTATCAAGCCAGCGATATAGTATATTATGAGCAAGATGAACCGGAGTATCTTTTCTTACTTTTAGAAGGGAAAGCTAATGTGTATAAAACTAATTCAAAAGGCAAACGGTTACATATCCATGCTATAGAAGCGATAGATTTTTTAGGTGAAGTTGCAGTATTTTACAATATACTTTATCCTATTACTGCCGAATGTGCTACAAAATGTAAAATATTGAGGATTGATTATAAAAGATTGGATATAAATTTTTGTAAAGATTTATTCTTTTGTAAAGAAATGGTAAACTCCCTTTATAAAAGAATTGTCGCTCTTATGCAAGTTATTGACGGTAGTTTTTTAACAACAAAAGAGAGAGTTGCTAAATTTATATTAAACAATATTGAAGATTTTGGCGGAGCAACTTATACCGATATTTCAAAAAGACTCAATATGACTCCTGAAACTCTTTCTAGGATATTAAATGATTTTAGAAGAAAAAAATATATTGATATAAATGACAATCACAATATTACTATAAAAGATAAAGCTAAGCTTATGGAGTTAAGTGAGTAAAATGAAAAATGGAAAGTTTTGATGTATTTGAAAGATATAGCACTTTTCAATAGTTTGAGTGATGAAAATATAAAAAAGATTGAAGATATTTCAACTCTTGTAAAATTGGATGCAAATGATATCCTTTTTTATGAAGGGGATCAGTCAAAATATCTTCATATTATTACAAAGGGTGTTATAAAGTTATATAAAACAGATGCAAAAGGACACCAACTATTTTTGTACCAATTTACACCTATTTCTCTTGTCGGAGAATTGGCAAATTTTGAAAACTTTCCCTTTCCTGCAACTGCTGAAGCTGTTATAAAATCAGAAGTTTTAAAAGTTGATTATGAAAAATTGAGTGATAATATTTTAAAAAATCCAAATTTTTCTATGGAAGTTATAAAATCAATCTCTAAAAAAGCAAAAATTTTACAAAATGTAATACATCAAGAAATGATTTTAACCGCAGAAGCAAAGATAGCTAAACTACTTGTTGAACACGGCGAACTTTTTTTGCAACTAAAAAATAGTCAAATAGCTGCTTTAACAAATACAACTCCAGAAACTCTTTCGAGAACAATAACAAAGTTTAAAAAGTCAAATTATATCATAATGGACAAAGAACATAAAATGAAAATTTTGGATATTGAATCGTTAAAATCTCTTTATCAATAATTATCAAATAGAAAATAAAGCTAGATTTGACTTAGGTCAAGGTTAAAAATTTTGTCTTATGATAAAATTTTGGCATTAGTTTTAAAAGCTAAAACTGTGTTAGAGCAGGGAAGATTTTCAAAGGAGGAAAAATGAAAATAAGTCATTTACTTAGTATGGCAGCCGGTACAATGCTGGTAGCTACAATGGCTCAAGCGGGTACAAGTAAGCTAGATTTAGCAAAAGTTTACACAAGAGAGTGTCAAGGATGTCATGGTCCTATCCACCAAGGCGGTGTTGGAGCAGACTTAAGACCAAAAGCATTGAAAAAGAAAAATGCTCAAATGTTGGCTGAAACCATTATGAACGGTAGAGCGGGAACTGCAATGCCATCTTGGAAAAGTATATTTTCAAAAGATGATGCGGCAGCTATGGTTGATTGGCTAGAGAATTGGAAAAATACCGTAACTTTGAAATTAACATTAAAAGATGTTAAAAAAAGTTGGAAAAAGTTAGCGGATAGAGTTAAACTTTATAAAAAATATCCAACACCGGTTGATGTAAAAAGTGTAAAAGATATATCATTTGCAACTGAAAGAGACGCATCTTTGGTTGACTTTATAGATAATACTACAGGTAAAGTTTTAAGCAGACATAAAGCAGGATTTGCTGTACATGTTACTGTAACCAATAAAAGAATCCCAAGATATGCTTATTCTATAAGTAGATCAGGAAGACTTACTATGTTTGATCTAAATGCTCCCGGACAACCTGCTATCGCTAGTGTGCAAGTTGGACAAGAAAGTCGTGGTCTTGCAGTTAGTCCAGACGGTAAATATGTAATGGCAGGTGATTATAATCCCGGCGGAGCGGTTCTTTGCGATGCTATGACTTTAGAGCCTTTAAAAGTATATCCAACATCTAGTGTTATTGATACACAAGGAAATATCGGACCAAGCAGAGTTGCTTATATAGCTGATACCCCTTATGGTCCATATTTTTCTTTTGCACTAAAAGATGCAGGACATGTATATGTTGTTGATTATTCTAAACCAAATTTTCCAATCGTAGGAGATATTGCAAATATAGGAAAAGTTCTTCATGATGCTTTTGAAAATGAAGGTATTGATGAGGGTAGATATGTGTATGTTGCTTCACAAGGAAGTGATCTTATGGGTGTTGTTGATCTAAAAACTATGAAACTAGCTGCTAAGATTTATGTTGGACCGGGTAACAAGCCACATCCGGGACAAGGAAGCTCATGGTACAATGATAAGTATGGTCAACTTGAAGCTACAAATAGTATGAATGTAGGCGATGTTGTTATATGGAATAAAGACAATGAAGTTGTTGCCAATGTAAGAACAGCCGGAGGTGGACTTTTTGTAGGAACTAGCAAAGATACTCCTTATATTTGGTCAGACTGCGTTCTAGGTGGACCTCACAACTATAATAAAGTTTATCTTATCAATAAACAAACTTTAAAAGTTGATAGAATTATAGAAGTAGGTAAGAAAAAAGGTCATCTTATAGATGCCGAGACCGGAAAAGTTTTACAAACTTGGGATGCTACACAGTATAAAATTGTAAAACATCAAGAAGTTAGATCTAAAATCTCAGATGAAACTTTGGTTCCTTATACTGCAAAACATGGAGCAAGAGTTGCACATCCGGTACAACCTAGACTTCTTCATGCTGAGCCGGCAAATCATGGTAAATGGGTATTTATCAGTGAGTGGACTACCGGAAGAATCGGTATCTATACAAATAAAGGTAAATTTGTAAAATACATTTACAACCTAACAACACCGACATTTACTTATTCTGTAGAACACAGAGAAGAAATACCCGGTGCATAATATATTATCCGCCTATGTTTAAAAACATGGGCGGATAAACTTCTTTTTAAGAGTAAAAAATGAGAATATTTTTACTTATATCAATAATCTTTTCAATGTCTTGGTCTGTATATCTTTCAAATAAATCTTGCAAAGAGTGTCATAAAGATATCTATAATGAATATCAAAGGTCGTATCACTCCAAGGGTTATTTTAATGATATACTTCATAGGCATATAGCAGATAAAATAAGTACAAAAAAATATGACTGTGCTGTTTGTCATATGCCCGCAGCTTCAAATATAAAAGCTTTAGTTAACGGTACGGAAAGACCAAATAGAAATGATGTTAGGCAAAAAGATGCTATATCTTGTTTTTTGTGTCATGAGATAGCTTATGTTAAAAAAGCTCACAGATACAATCATATCATTTTGACAAAACAAGTTGAAGGGTATAAGCCCAGTCTTTACGGTGAACTTAAAAATCCTGATGAAAATGATAAACACTCATCGCTAAACAATCCTTTATATAAAGATAATGTATGTAAAGGTTGTCATGCACATAAGAGAAATAAAAATGATCTATTGATCTTTAAAGCAATGAATGATAAACAATCATCCAAAGAGTGTATAAAGTGTCATATGCCTTACATTTCCGGCGGCAATGAAAATATGAATAAAAGAGCAAGAACAAAACATAGAAGTCATTTTTTTTATGGTATTCATAATGATGATATGAGAAGAAAAAGTGTTGATATAAAACTTAATATTAAGAAAAAATATCATATAATTGTAACACTTAAAAATAAGATGGCTCATCCGCTTATCATACAATCAGCTAGAAAAATGTTTTTAAGGGTAACCGTAAAAAGAGACGATAAGATAATATGGAGTAATAAAAAAGATAAAAGCTCCTATTTTAAATATGATTATTTAAACGGTAAAAAAGATATTATTATCCCGTATGATGCAACCTCATACAAATGGTTTAATAATCTTGGAGCTAAAAAAAGTAAAGTATATAATTATTTTATCAAGGATTTAAAAAAAGGTGATAAAATTATAGCCTCTTTTTATATGATTATAGCAAAAAAAGAGTGTATAGATGATATTGGTTTGTCTGATAGCGGTCTTGATAAGCCATTGCTTGCAAAAAAGATTATAAAAATAGTTAAATAAGGGAGGGGTTATATTGAAATATTTTTTAGCTTCAATTTTGGTTTTTGTTACCATTGTCTTTGCCAAAGATAGTGTGGCAATGAAAGTTTTTCACACATACTGTTGGGGATGTCATCATCAAACTGCTCAAGCTTTCGGTCCATCTTTTAGAAAGATAGCCAACAAAAGAAAAAGAGATGAAATTATAGCACAAATACTCTCGCCGAAAGATATGTATAAAAAATTAGGATATAGAAGAAACTCTATGCCATCTTTCAATGATTTAAACGCAACACAGATAAATGCTATCGTTACATATATATTAAGTTTTAAGGATAAAAAATGAAAAAGATTGTTTTAATTGTTTTGATAAGTTTTATTTCTCTAATGGCTAGAGATAAAATCTTTGTCGTTGAGAGGGAAAATTCAGCTTTAGCAGTGATCAATCACAATCTTTTAACCAATGAGATAAAGCATATGCACAATTTTAACCATGCGGTTGTTAAATTTAAGGGTAAAGATGGATATGTTATCACTAGAGACGGTTATGTTATAAAGTTTGATCCTATAAAAGAAGTAAAAGAAAAAGAGTATAGAACAAGTAAAAGTGCTATCGGTTTTATCATAGGAAGAAATTTTTTGGCTGTAGCAAATTATGACAATAAAACAGTTGAGATTTTAAGTCGAGACTTGAAACCTATACAAAGCATCAAAACAGGTAGTAGAAATGTAGGTATAAAACTTTACAAAAATTATCTGATTTTTGAATGTATGGATAGTGATCAGATATGGGTTATGAAAAATAAAACTCCAAAAGCAAAAAAGCCTCATTTTGTTCTATATAAAAAGTTTAAAAATGTAGGTCAAGTTCCTTTTGATGCATTGATAGATAAAAATCTATATGTAAGCGGTTTTTTTAATTCACCTTTTTTAGGTGTGCTAAATCTTGACACTATGAAATATAAAAGAATTCCTTTAAATCTCGGAAAAAAAGATAGGATTTTAAAAGTTCCTCATTTTGGTTTCTGGAGTGTATCAAAGGGTTACTTTTTTATTCCGGCGGTGGGTGCAAAAAAAGTATTTGTTTTCACTCATAAATTTAAACTCATTAAAGCTATAAAGGTAGTAGGCAATCCAGTTTTTACATCACTTAGTCCCAATAAAAAATACCTAGCGGTAACTTTTAGCGGAAAAGATTTTCCGCGTGTTCAAATCATTGATACAAAAACATTAAAAGTGATAAAAAACTTTGATTTTGGAGGAATGGTTTTACATGTCAGATGGGCAAGTAACGGTCAACATTTATATATATCAGTTAACGGTAAAAATGAAGTACTTGCATACAATGTAAATGGATGGTGGAAGCATTTTATGTGGCCGGTACCAAAACCATCAGGTATATTCATATACAAATTTAACGATAAAAAGTAAAAAAGTGTTAAGAGTATCAAACCTTATAAATTCAGTAATTAGCGGTAAAAAAAGTAGAGTATTGGACGGTAATATAATTATATGGAATTTTACCAATAGGTGCAATCTAACTTGCCGTCACTGCTACTCTTATGCTGATCCAAATTCAAAAGATTTTTTAACAACTAAGTTTATAGTTGATAGTATAAAAGATTTAAAAAGTGCAGGAGTTAGATTTGTCATTTTTAGCGGTGGTGAACCTCTTATAAGAAAAGATATATTTGATATAGCTGATAAGATGAGAGAAGAGGGTATCATAACTTATCTTTCAACAAACGGTTTGTATATCAATGAAAAAAATGTTGATAAAATTATCGAAAAATTTAACTATATCGGTATCAGTATAGATGGTATAGAAGATATACATGATGATTTTAGAGGACTTAAGGGTGCTTATAAAAAAAGTATAGCTTCGATTGAGCTTATCCAAGCTCATGGAGGTAATGCCGGCATTAGATTTACTATGACAAAAGAGACGCAAGATAGTTTTTATGATATTTTTAGACTTGCCGAAGAGTTAAAAGTGGATAAACTTTATCTTTCTCATTTAGTTTATAGCGGAAGAGGTTTGGAAAATCTAAAAATGGATATAAGCAAAGAAAAGAGGATAGAGTTTGTTAATTTTATCATAGATAAAGCACTGAAGTATCAAAAAGAGGGTAAAAAAATGGATATAGTTACGGGCAATATGGAAATGGATGCCATTATATTGCTTGAAAAATTTTCCAAAGAATATCCACATTTAAAAGATGAAATGATAAAAAGACTTAAAAACTGGGGAGGTAATAGTGCAGGAAAAAGACTTGGCAACATTAACTCTATCGCCGAAGTTAAACCTGATCCGTTTTTTCCTTTTGTTGTGGGGGATATGAATAAAAAAAGTTTTAATGAAATTTGGCTTGATGATAAGAATGATATATTGAATAAATTAAGAGTTACACCTAGAAAAATTAGCGGAAAGTGTAGAGATTGTAAAGTTATAGATATATGTAATGGTGGAAGCAGAAGTCGAGCTTATGCCATAAGCGGTGACTTGTGGGCAGAAGATCCTTCTTGTTATTTAAGTGATGAACAAAGAGGACTTAAATAATGGGAAAAGTATATCTAACAGGAGCAGGTCCGGGAGATATAGAACTTTTAACTTTAAAAGCTTTAAGAGTTGTAAGAGAGGCTGATGTTATCATTTACGACAGACTTGCAAATCCAAAGATATTGAAAGAAGCAAAAAATGGGTGCAAGTTTGTATATGTGGGAAAAGAGGATGGAAGACACACGCTTCCTCAAGAAGAGATAAATGAAGTCATATATCAAAATGCACTCAAATATGATAAAATAGTAAGGCTTAAAGGAGGAGATCCTTTTGTTTTTGGAAGAGGAGGAGAAGAGGGCAGTTATCTTAGTCAAAGAGGTATAACATTTGAGATAATACCGGGGATTACATCTGCTGTAAGTGTTCCTGCGTATGCCGGTATCCCAGTAACTCATAGAGGAATTTCAGCATCATTTAAAGTAGTAACAGGTCATGAAGCTCCAAACAAAAAAGGTTCTCAAGTAAATTGGAAAATGTTAGAAGGCGATGAAACCATAGTATTTCTTATGGGTTATCACAATTTGGCTAAAATATGTAAAAATTTGATAAATATAGGAAAACCGGAAAATTATCCGATAGCTGTTATAAGCAAAGGTACACTAGAAGATCAAAAAGTTATAGTTTCTACTCTAAAAAATATAACAGATAAAGCTAAAGGATTATCAACTCCGGCTATGATAGTGGTAGGAAAGGTAGTAACTTTAAGGGAAGAGTTAAAATGGTTTAAATAAATACTCTATCTCATTACTTTACTTGCTGAAAAATTCCTTTGCTTTTTTATCTAAAAATTTCATCCTCTCTTTTCCTTTTGGAAGTTTTTTTCTTAAATTTTTCATTTCTGTCAAAAATTTATCTATATTTTTTGGGATTAATTTCTCAATATATCTTCTAAAATATTTGGCGACAGCAGGCGATGCTCCTGAGGTTGATATGGAGATAGTAAGATCACCTTTTTTTATGTATGATGGAAATATAAAGTCGCAATATTCTATAGCATCAACGCTATTGCAAAGAATTTTTTTATTTTTTGCTTCAAGATATATATCTTTTTGCTTTTGTATATCATCGATAGCTACTATCACTATATCATAGCCATCTATATCATTTGATTTATATCTTTTTTTTATAGTTCTTAAATGATTTTTAGATGATAATTCTAAAATATTTTGATCAAAATCTTTTGCCAATAAAACAATATCAGATGTAAAGTCCAGTAAATGCGTAAGTTTTTCAGTAGCAATTTTACCTCCGCCGATTATCAAAATCTTTTTATCATCAAGTTTTAAATAAGCAGGAAAATATCCCATAAATATCCCTTAAATTAGATAGATTATAATACCATAAAGTAATTTGAATTAAATTGACACCAATCAATATTAATGTAATATATGATAAAATAAAATGATTATTTTTAAGGGATAAAATGAGAGACAAAATACTTTATGAAATGCAAAAAAATTTTCCATTAACTAAGCGACCTTTTGCTGATATTGCAAATAAGCTTGATATAAGTGAAGATGAAGTGATAGATATAATAAAAAAAGAGAAAGATAACGGTATCATTAGACAAACCTCAGCTATATTTGATACTAAAAGATTGGGCTACAAGTCTTCTTTAGTTGCTTTTGAAGTTGATAAAAATGGTATCGATAAAGCTGTAGAGATATTAAATTCACATCCGGGTATATCGCACAATTATGAAAGAAATCACTCATTTAATATATGGTTTACTTTGGCTGTTCCTTCGGATAGTTTGTTGGGACTTGAAAAAACAGTAGAGATTTTAGCTAAAGCTTGTGAAGCCAAAGAGTTTATCCTACTTCCAACACTTAAGCTTTTTAAGATTGCTGTAAAATTAGATACAACCGGCAAAGCTCAAAAAAAAGAGAAAGTTGCTAAAAAAAGATATAAAGATATAAAATTGACAGATTTGCATAAAAAAGTTATAGCTTTAGCTCAAGAGGATATATCTGTTGTAAAAGAGCCATTTTTTGATATGATCAATAAACTTGGAATTGATTATGAAACTTTTTTTGGAATTTTAAGTGAATTAAAAGCCGGAGGCTATATGAGAAGATTTGCAACTATCTTAAATCATAGAAAAGCAGGTTTTAATGCAAATGCTATGGTCGTATGGGATATAGATGAAAATGTTGCTGAAGAGATGGG
>JALVWI010000170.1 GCA_027038335.1 Campylobacterales bacterium
TCAATGCGGTTCAGCTCATATGCACTCACTTGAAGATGCTAAAGAGATAGCACAAAATATACTAGATAAAGGCATAGGCATTATGAGCAATGAAGCATTGAAGCTTGATGAGAGTTTGATAAAATAGGTTGTAAAAGTTCTTTACGACCTATTTTAACTTACGGATATCAAAAGGTTTGCCGTAGTAGTATCCTTGTGAATAATCAATACCTAGCTTGGCAACTTCTAAGGCTATATATTTATTTTCTACAAATTCACCGATACTTTCAAAGCCGAACTCTTTTGAAATTTCTACTATTTTGGTAACCAATAGATGAATTTTTGGATCATCTATATTGTTGATAAGGCTTCCGTCTATCTTAAGTATATCAATATCTAACTTTTTTAAATATACAAAGTTAGAGTAACCGCTTCCAAAGTCATCTATAGCTATACGAACACCCAGATCTTTAAAATTTTTTAAGTGGTTTGAAATATTTTCAGAGTTGATAACTTCATCTTCAAGAAGTTCTACTATCAACCTATTTTGTAAATTGTATCTTTTGATGTTGTCAAATAAAAAATTCATAAAGTTTTCATTGTTAAAATCCAACATAGATAAATTGATAGAAAAACTATATGGTAAGCTAGAAAATTTTTGAAAACATTTTATTATCATATTTTTTTGAATTTCCATATAGAGATAAGTTTTTTTAGCTACTTCAAAAAAGAAAAAAGGAGAATGTATCTCTTCGTTATTTTCTAACCTTACTAGACACTCATACTTTTCTATTTTTTTGGTTATATTATTTATGATAGGTTGCACATAAGGGATAATTTTATCGTTTTGTATTGCATGTATAATGATATTTTTCCATTTTATGTTATTTTTTATCTCTTTTAAAATAGGTAAATTTTTATCATAAATAACAATAGGTTTATTTTGCTGTTTTGCATACTTTAGTGCTAGATCTACATTTGAAATTGTTTGTGCTATACCTATTTTTATAGTGATATTGATTTTCTCTTTATCTATAAAGAAGTGTTTATTTTTTATTTTAGAGAAAATATTTTTACATATTGTCTTTAGATACGCCTGCGAATCTCCTACAATACCGTATTCATCAGCTTGTAGTTTATATACTTTTGTATATCTAGATAAAAACTTACCTATTTCTACAAGAAGCTTATCTCCTATATCGACACCGTAAAAATCATTAATATCTCTAAATGAATCTATGTTAATTATAGCGATATATTCATGGGTAGAATCTTGAAGGAATTTTGCTCTATTTGGCAGAGATGTTAAATGATCCGTAAATAAATGTTGCATTAGTTTATCTGTCTTTCTTTTAACTTCCAGTTCTAGACTTTTATTTATCTTTTGCAATTCTTCATTTTTTTGCTCTATCTCTTTTTCGTACATATTGGCTAATTTTTTAATATTACTATTTTCAATTTGTACTAAAAAATATGCAATAGATAAAAATATAAGAAGTAGCAAAAGATAATACATAAAAATTTCAGTTAACTCTTTTTTTATTATTATCGCGGTTTTGTTGATATTGTGTTCAATTTCATCCAAATAAACACCTGTTAATATTAGCCAATCAAACGGTTTGTAAATTTTAAAAAAACTAATTTTTGGATATGCTTTTTTATCACTTTGCTTCTTGTAAAAATAGTATTTTATATACCCTTCACCGACAGGAAAAAGTTTTATATACTCTTTTCTATAGTAGTTACCTCTTGCATCTTTTTTTTCATCACTTATATATTTTCCTACCCACGATGGCTTGATCCTCAATGATAATACTTTTGCAAAATGTTTTCCTCCTTTATAATTTAAAATCTTACTAATTACAATATAACCGCTTCCGTCTTTACCGTATTTTAGTTTATCGGCTCTATCAATGATAATCTTTTTTGCAATAGCATCCAATTGATAATCATATATATAAAGAGTCAATAAATATCTACCGTTTATCAATGTATGTACAGAATATTTTGTACCGTTTTTTGTCTTTTTGCTAAAAGTAATATATTTTTTATGTGATTTTTGAAGTTGTTTTAAAATCTTTTGTCTTGTTTTTGGATAATAGTTTTTATCTATTATTATAGGTTTTGTGCCATCAGATAAAGCTATATGTATATATGGTTGGTCTTTTGATATTTTTTTTATAAGTATAGCATAATTTTTCGGATCACTTTTTTCTAAAAAATCTTTTATGGTAAACATATATATCTTCATCTTGTCTAGCATTTTATTTTTGACAAATTTTCTAGTATCTTTTATGTATGAGATAAATTGATAAACTTGATTTTTTATGATTACCTTTTGCGAATAGGTGTAATTTTTTGCAAAAGCTTTGATCTCACTTTGATAAGTTTTTTGTAAAACAATATATATAATAATAAAAGAAGCTATAGAAAATAATAGTGTAAAAGTAAGTATATAGGCTTTATTCC
>JALVWI010000171.1 GCA_027038335.1 Campylobacterales bacterium
TTATATTATATCTATAAATTTTAACTTACCTCTGTCAATCAACACACAATTTAAAAAACTTTTATATAATTATATCACTTCATTATAAAACAAAAAGTAAATAGATTTATCATATCAAATATCATAAAAATACAATTTTTATGATATTTATACATATTTTTCAGATTTTACAAAGAAAATAAAGAAAATTTATGATATAATTGCAACTCTATTTAAAAAATATACAATAAAGTTGAGGCAAAATGAATGACTTTTATATTCAGAATTATATTAGTTGTGGCTATAAGTATTTTAAGTGCGGAGGCAAAACAGTATAACATCATAGTTTTTTCTTCGGCAAGAATAAGTGATCAGTATTTAAAACTTTTTAAAAAAAGATTTCCTACAGGCTACAAAGAAAAGCAAGAAAAATATTTTGTTTTGAAGATTGCTCATTTGCCATCATATAAAATAGCCGAAAATAGACTAAAAAAAGTCAAAAAATTCTATCCTAATGCTTTTATAGTAAATGATGAAACATCATCCGCAAATATTAATAAACAAAATTCTAAAAGTAGTGTTACGGTTATGATGAACAATCCTATAAAACCTATCTCAGAAAAAGATAAAAAACTAACTATCAAAAAAGATGTTAAAACAATAGTCAAAAAACCTATATCAAAAAGTAAAATAAAAAAAGTACATATAGACAAAGTACAAAAATATATCAAACAAGAAAGCCCTACTAAACCTCTCAAGTTAGATGAGCCTGCCTTATTAAAAAAAGATAAACATTTACCTTTAGCCTCTATAAAGATAAGTAAGATAAACAATATCCCTGCACTAAATGAACCGAAACTTTTAAAATCTTATCAAACACCCAAAGCTTACAAAACTACCGAGACAGAACTATATGATATATTGAGTTTACATAAATATATCTTAGCACTTTTCAATTTTAATGACGATGCAGATAGTGCTTATTATCAAAAAAAGATTGATTATGTTTTAACTGAAATAAAAAAAGATAGATATGGTTTTGATGTATATATCGACGGATATGCTAGAACAGGTAAAAGCATATCTACAAACGGCAACACTATAGCAGGAAACGGCGGATATACAAATGCCGGAATCGGGCTCAATGCTAACAAACTGCTATATGACGGCAATTATAAACTGATAAATCACACTTATGATATTTTATACAAAAGATTGGCCGATATAACAGAACTTAACGCTAAAGATAGACTTTCAATACTAGGAACTTCTATATATACCGATATGTTTTCTGCTCAAGAAGAGTTAAAAATGTATAAAAAGATACTTGACAAACAGGAGTTTATCAAGCAAATCGTTGATGAAAAGTATAAAAAAGGTGAAAGTTCCATCATAGATCATATAAGTGCACAAAGTGACTATATAGAATTAAAAAGATTGATACTTAATTCAAACTATAAATATTTACATAGTGATTTTATCCTAAGGCATAGCATCAAATCAAAAAGTCAAAAACCTTTTAAGTTATATCCCGCAAAAGTAAAACTAGATCTCCAATCACTAACCGAACTTCAAAGGTCTGCACTAAAACATAGTAGTGATATAGCCTTACAGTCTAATATTTTAAAGATAAAAGAGACAGATCTTTTATCTCAAGAAAATAGATACTATCCTACTTTAAACTTTAACTCAGATATAGGATATGGGCTCAATAGAGATGATTCATTTGATCTTTCAAATGCCGGGAAAGGAGTATATTGGAACTTAGGTCTTTCATTTAAGATACCCATCTACAATCGAAAAGATATAATCCTTTCAAAAGAAAGAGAAAGATACAATATACTAAAACAAAAAAGTTTACTCTCCTCAAAACAAAGAGATATACTTATCCAAGTTGAGAAATCATACAATGAACTTCAAAGGATAAAAAAACAAAAAGATTATATCTCGGAATTGGTAACATTAGCCGATAAAAAACTAGAAATACTAACCACTAAATATGTACAAGATATATCTTCATATAAAGATTATTCAGATGCATTAAAAAATTATCTTAGATATAAAAATCAATTTGTCATAATGGAACAAAACTACATAAAAGAAAAAGCTATACTAAGCGTATTGATAGGAAAAAGAAAGTTTTATGAGTAGGATAAAAGTAGTTTGGACAGGTGAAGGCACCTATCCTTATGTAACCGGTGGAGTTAGCACTTGGGCAGATATACTTATGCATGAGCTTAAAAATATAGACTTTGTTCTTATTCCCATACAGATGCATCCTTATGTAAAGCTCAAATTTGATATACCCCCAAATGTTGTCAATATCATCAATGTACCTTTATGGGGTACAGAAGAGCCTATCGAATATATAAGACAGATAGAGTTTGCAAAAATATATGAATCTAAGATAAAAACCCAAGATACTGCAAGTTTTAAGGTACTTGAAAATATCATCAAATTAGTACTGGATCATATCTTTAGAAAAAAAGAGGATTTGGATGCGCTAGGAGATATCATTTACGAATTTTATGAATATTTTCATACTTATGACTACTATGAAACTTTTAGAAATGAAAAAGTTTGGGAAGTTTATAAAAAGTATATTTTAGAACATTATAAAGATGTAGAGGAAGATGTGCCTACCGTATTTGATATGATAGAGGGTCTTAGATATCTTTATAGATTTTTTATATCACTACTACCTGACCTTCCTCAGGCTCATATATACCACTCTTCCGCGGCTGCGTTTTGCGGACTATCTTGTATAATAGCCAAGAAAAAATATAATAGTAAATTTTTATTAACCGAACATGGAGTTTATATAAGAGAGCAATATCTAGCTGCTTCAAGAAATCAAATGCCATATCGTACAAAAGAGTTTATGATGGGGCTTATAACACTCATATCTAAACTCAACTACCACTTTGCCGATATTGTCGCACCGGTATGTAACTACAATTCAAGATGGGAGAAAAAGTGGGGAGTTGACGCAAAAAAGATTCATACGATTTATAACGGTATAGATATAAATAAATTTAAAAAATTTGATGTAGAAAAAGATGAAAATAGACCTACTGTTGTCATGGTTGCAAGAATTGACCCTCTAAAAGATATAGAAACTTTTATAAAAACAGCTAAACTTGTCGCCAAAGAGATACCTAATGTTCTTTTTAAACTTTACGGTCCTATGGTAGATGAAAAATATTTTCATAAGTGTGAATCTTTAGTAAAAGAGTTAGGAGTTGAAAACAATTTCTCATTTGCCGGTAGCACCAACTCTCCTCAATCGACTTATAATGAAGGAGATGTGGTAATGCTTACTAGTATATCAGAAGCATTTCCGTTTGTTGTCATAGAAGCTATGGCATGTGAAAAAGTAGTCGTATCTTCTGATGTAGGAGGAACAAAAGAGGTTCTTGAAGGATATGGATATGTTATAAAACCTAAAGATTACAAAGAGTTTGCCGATAAAGTTACATATATACTAAAAAATCCTGATATTGCAAAAGATATGGGAAGAGACGCCAGAGAATCTATACTAAACGGCTTTACCATAGAGGATATGGTAGATAACTATAGCTCTTTGTATAAAGATTTATATACACAATTTATTGAAGAAAAGGGTGAAGAGTGGCTAGCTCAAACAGAAATGATTTAAGCTCTTTATATTCAGCTATTACCAAAGATAAAGGAAAACCTTTAGATTATTGGGAGGTAGCGGCACTTTTAGAGATATACGGTATAAGAGATATAGATGCTAAAAATGAGTATGGATTTGAAAATGTATTTGATATGGCAAAATATATGCAACGATATATAGATACAAAAACATACCCCGTCAAATCACTTGTAAAATGGGAAGAATTGCCCTCTTTCGGTATAAGAGTAGTAAAAAATTATATAAGAGGATTGGCATTTGCTATGCCTATGTTTGTACAAATATTTTTTACACTATCCATAGGATATGCGATATGGTCTGGAATGGATATGGATAGAACAAAAGCTACTTTCATAGCAATCGGAACTTTTTTGGCACTTATTGTTACGGGAGCTTCAGCTCAAGCCATAGGGAGAAAAGGACTTTTTTACCTAAAACAACAAGAGGTAATTTTGGCATCAAATGTGACTAAAACACTTGTAAATGTAGGATTTATTTTAGTGATAGTTATCGGTGTGATACTTATGCTTTTTAATTTCTTTTTTGAAGTTTTACCTCCTTACTACTTTTTTATCCTGATAATGTTTTATTTTCTTTTGTCATTTCTCTTTTTAAATGTTGCTGTTTATTACATGTTTGAAGAGTATACAAAAATCTTATACTTTTTTTTATTTGGTATGGTTTTAGTGTATATTACGCACTCTATCTTAAAGATAAAATTACCTGAAGCTCAATTTATAGCATTGGTTATACTTGATATTATTCTCTCCTTTTTTGCTTATAGGAAAGTAACCAACTTAAAAAAACAAAATGTTATCAGCGAGGGCGAAGGAACTCCAAGAGCTTCTATACTTTTTTACTCTTTGATACCTTTTTATACTTACGGATTGCTTTATTTTATATTTTTGGTTGCTGATAGGATAGTAGCTTGGAGTACAAATGTAGCTGCGAAACCGTACTTTATATGGTTTGATGTACCTTATGAGTTGGGGCTTGACTGGGCATTGTTGGCATTGGTACTTTTAATGGGACTAACTGAGATAAGTATTCATGAGTTTATGTATCGTATAAACGACCTTGTGATACAATATAAACATCAAGATTATAAAAAGTTTAATGAGGCAATATATAGCTTTTTTAAAAAATTTAACTTAATATATCTTATTTTTTCTATTGTTATCATATTAATAACATATTTTGCAATTTTTATCACCTATAAGATTACTGATTTACCATATATAGAAAACTTTTTTCACGGCTATACCCCTTTTGTATTTTGGATGGGTTCTATCTCTTATGCTTTTATGGTAAACGGTCTTATGAATGTTTTGTTTATATTTTCATTTTCAAGACAAAATTATTCTGTTTTTTCTATCTTGATTGCTACACTTGTAAATGTTATTGTAGGTATGATTTCAAGCAGAATGTTTGGGCTAGAGTTTGCAGTTATCGGTCTTTTAGTGGGCAGTGTACTGTTTTGGTGGCTGAGTTTTAAACACTCGGTTAATATGCTAAAAAAATTAGAGTTTTATTACTACTCATCTTTTTAAGAAAGGATTTAAATGAAAAAATATATAGTTGGTTTAATCGGTTTGATTTTGCTCCTAGGCGGCTGTGCTTCAAAAAATGAAGTTATTACGGAAAAGAAGATACTTTCCCCTGAATCTGTAGAGATATATGATGTTTCAGTGGATAATTTTTTGAAAAATGCAAACAATGGAAGAAAACTTTTAAAAGATTTTCCATTTGTTTCTTATAGACCGATAGTTGGTTTTAAAGGTAAATTTTCAGATCAATTTTACTCAAAAATTGACTACAGATATAAGTTTGACAATATAAAAAATGTTGACTTTTGGAAGCTTAGAACCAACCCTTTTGCAGAAGATTTTATATATGTTTTGCCTAAGTGGGTAAATGAATTTAAAAGAGTATCAAATGATCTTTTTGAAGATATAGGATATACTTATAATCTTTCCGATAAAGAACAAGATATACTCAAATGGTGGATAGGAGAAGGCGGAATACTCTGGATAGAAGGAGGTATATACTCTACAAGGTATGATACTTTCAAAAAAAATGGGACAATTGATAAAGTTGCAATCAACAATAAAATAAGACAAAAAAGTGCAAATTTGAAATTTTTTGACAAACCTGTTCATACCTATATATATGAAAGTAAAAAAATAGATTCTATCAATTATGAACCTTTACAGTTAAACTATAAAACAAAAAGCAAATATCCGTATTTTTCAGACATAAAAAATCTTCAAATCAAAACAGATAACTTTTTGACAGCTGATTTTTTACCTAAAGGAGACTATCTTCTTGAATCATCAAAAGGCAAACCTTTAGTATCATTTATAAGATACGGAAAAGGCGGAGTGGTATTTTTAAGACCTTTTGAATTTCAAGATAAAAGATTTGACGGAGAACTTTTGAGATGGAGATTGATATATTGGCTAATGAATAGAATGTATATAAAAGATAACGGATATCAAACAGTAAAGGATAAATTTGATAATAATAAAGTCTTTACCTTACACAATCTACATTTTGCCTATAAATCATCTAAACTTACACCAAATAGTGTAAAACTATTGGAACCTATTGTAAATTATTTAAAATTTCATCCTAATACCAAAGTAAGAGTTGAAGGCAATACCGATAGCATAGGCTCAAGAAATTACAATCTTCTTTTATCTCAAAAAAGGGCAAATTCAGTTAAAAAAGCATTAGCAAAAATGGGTATAGCACCAAATAGAATCTATACTGTGGGATACGGAGAAGACAAACCTATAGCTACTAACAAAACAGCTAAAGGAAGAGAATTAAACAGAAGAGTTGATTTTATTATTATAAGGAAGTAATTATTTATGTTTTCGCCTGATATATACTTTATAGATTTAAATATTATATACCAAATATTTTCTAAAAATATTTGGTATATAGCAAAACTCTTGATAGTTGCTTATTTTTTATTTTATTGGCTACCTACCAAGATATTTCCTCAAGAATATACAGGCAAAGGTGTTCAAAAAATAGTAATCAATTTCCTTTATATGGTTACTTATGTAGAAGTAGTAGTTACATTTTTAATAGCTATAAAAGTTTTTACTTTATTGCTCTTTTTAATAATACTTCTATTGACAAAATTAGCTTTTTTAAAGTGGTATTATAAAAAAAGTGCTTTAGCTTATCTAAACAATATAAGAACTCATTTGATGCTTTGGTCACTAACTGTATTTGATAGACCGCAATCATTGAAGAATAGTATCATATCTAGCATTAAAAATTTTATAATACGCATTCAAAAATCAATAACATATTATAATATATTTAAGTTTATTTTATTTTTCTCAGTTTTTTTTTATATCATATCCACATTAATTTCAAGAGGATTATTAAGCTATAGTGATCCTCTTTCTGATACTTCTCAATTTATTGAGTGGGTGGATTTTCTACAACAAAATATACTATATTCGGACATAAAAACATTCGGTGCTGACTTTTACGGCATCTCTATCATGATATTTTTTGTCAATCTTTTTACAAACATAGATCCTATTGTTCTTTTTAGTTTGTACCCTATATTGCTTCTTTTGGCTCTTTACCTTTCTATATATTATGTTATCAAGGATTATAGCGAGTCGAAATATGTAGCATTATTTGCTGTAATGGTTCATGGCATTTTGCTTATGAGTCCATGGTCAAACTTTTTTTTAGGAAAGGTAATATCTACTTCCATTCCTGACATTGTAAATTTTTTCGGCTTAAAATTTTATATGCCTAAAGCCTTTGAAGCAGTTTCAAGAGGTATATCAAACGCTCATGTACCTTACATGAGATATATGGCTGGAATGGCTTATGAACATGCATCAGTTTTTGCTTGGTTAAATGCTTACTTTTTTATAAAAATTTTTCAAACAAAGCTTTTTAGATATATAATATTATATACCTTATCTTTGATGATGGTTTTTACATTTCACGGTGGTGCAGCTATCATCTTGGTTATTGTAAGTATATTGCTAACTATAAATGCCGTTATCTTTAGAAAGATAAATTTTACTCTTTTTAAACAAGGGCTTTTAGGCATATTTATAGCTTCAGTTGCAGGAAATGCTTGGCTTCTTTCTATGATAAAATACGGTGTACCTGAAAAAATAGGTGCTGCAGCTCCTATTATAGATAAATTAATCGGTGGAAGAAATGTACAAAATGCTATAGCATTAGGTTCGTCTATAGTTTCTATCATAGATATAACTAAAGTTCATTTAACACTATTTGCTATGCTCATAATCGCCTTTATCATCTCCTTTTTTACAAAAAGAAGATTTATCAATACATCAATGCTACTTATAACAGCAGGAATTTTTCTTATCTACTTCGGAACAAATTTAGGAATGCCAAAACTTGTAAGACATAGTAGATTGGCAGAATATATGTTTTTTGCTATAACTATTCTATTTTCATTTTACTATATGTATTTTATACAAAGACCTATATTTTTCTTTTTCAAAAAATATACAAGACAAACTATGATGACACTAAGTTATATTATTTTTATAGGTTCTGTTTTTATCATACCTAGATGGATGGATACCAATAGATTTTGGGTCAATATCAATGAAGTAGAATACACCTCTATTCCTGATATTATTATGAAAATTGATAAAACCGAAAGACCTTTTACATGGACAGTCATATCTTATGTACAAGAGTATGCAAAAGTCAAAAACAAAGGTTATCATGTCAATACACAAAATTTTCTATTGAAATATAACCCGAAAGCGAAATATCTTAAAATTCCAACACCTAAAGTCTATATATTTGTAGAAAATTATCCAAATCCATACAAAGGTATGGGAGAATGGTTTTACAGGTGGAGAAAACAGATAGAAAATAGTTTAAAAAGTTGGGTTGCTATATATAGTTTAACACACAACAATATAAAAGTATTTAAAAAAACAAAAACGGTTACAGTTTACGAGATAGATAACAATGACTATATACAATATTTAAGAAAAAAAAGTAGTTCAAGCAAATAGCAATGTCAAATCCGATTGTCTATTTTATAGATTCAAATATAATATACCAGATATTACAAAATAATATTTGGTATATTGTAAAACTACTTATAATGGCTTATGTTGTATTTTATTGGGTTCCTGTGCATATATTTCCTCAAACTCAAACAGGAAAAGGTATTCAAAAGATTATATTTAATTTTGTATATATGACTGCCTATATCGAAACTGTTGTACCTTTTCTTGTTTTTATAAAAGCATTTAGCATGATACTTTTTATATTTACATTGGTACTTACAAAATTGATAGCATTAAAATGGTATTACAAAAAAGATATATTAACAATATTAAAAAATTTAAAAATAGATACTATGACATGGTTTTTCAATCTAATGGATAAAACTAAAGAGTTAAAAACAAATACAATAAAAAAAGTGGGCTTGCAAATTATTCAATATTATAAAACATTGACCCCGTACAAGATGGCACACCATATACTTTTTTTTATAATATTTTTTTATATCCTAATCACTTTAATATCCAGAGGTTTATATAGCTACAGCAATCCCGTATCAGACACAGCTCAATTTATAGAGTGGGTAGATTCTTTGCAAAGAAATATACTATATGCAGATGCAAAAACATTCGGTGCTGATTTTTACGGCATCTCTATCATGATATTTTTTATCAATATTTTTACAAATATTGATGTAATCATTCTTTTTAGTGTCTATCCGGTTTTGCTTCTTTTAGCTCTTTATCTATCTATCTTTTATGTTGTTAAAGAGTTTAGTGATTCAAAGTATGTTGCTTTATTTGCGGTTATGGTACATGGTATCATACTGATGAGCCCTTTATCAAACATGATACTAGGCAGTATCGTTTATACCGCACATCCCTCTTTAGTGCATTTTCATAACTTAAGTTTTTATCTACCCAATTTATCAGATCATACATCTAACAGTCTTAAAAACGGTTTTTTTACATACATCAGATATGTCTCGGGAATGGCTTATGAACACTCCTCTGTATTTGTACTGTTAAATGCCTTTTTTCTCATAAAAACGCTTGATACTCACCAAAATAAATATCTACTCTTATATTTTTTAACTTTAATGCTAGTCTTTATTTTTCATGGCGGCGGTGCAATAGTTTTGATCATTATTAGTATCTTTGTTGCCATAAATGCTTTACTTTTTGGAAGAATAAATTTAACAATTTTAAAAAAGGGTTTATATGCTATCATATCAGCCGCTATACTAGGTAATTTTTGGCTATTATCTATGATAAAATACGGCATTCCTCAAAATTTTGGAGTAGCGGCACCATTTTTAGATAAGCTATTTCACACCTCTCATGCAAAGCAAAATATGGCAGTTATGGGAACTCAGGTAATTACCATCTCTAGCGTGACTCATATTATGATGCTATTTTTTGTTATGATACTGTTTGGTTTTATTTATGCTTTTTTTACAAAAAATAGATTTGTCAATATCTCTTATCTGCTCATGGTATTAGCTATTTTTATACTCTACTTTGGACCCAACATCGGAATGCCTATGCTTGTCAATCAAGGCAGACTTTCAGAATATATGTTTTTTGCTATAACGCTTCTTTTATCATTTTATTATCTATACTTTTTTTATAAACCTATCCTGAAGATATTTAAAAAATATGGTTCAGTAATTATGCTTACTATAAGCTATATTATTTTTATTGCTCTTGTATTAACAGTGCCTAGATGGATGGATACAAAAGTTTTTTGGAAAAATATAAACGAAATAGAGTACACTTCCATTCCTAAAATTATATTAAAAATCAATAAAAACAATAGACCTTTTTCATGGACTGTTGTCTCTTATGTTCAAGAGTATGCAAAAG
>JALVWI010000172.1 GCA_027038335.1 Campylobacterales bacterium
CCTTTTGTATTCTTAGCTTTTTGGGCTTCTCTTTCGACAGATTTTTCCTTTTTTGCTTCTATCTCTTTTTCAATCTCTTTTATCTTTTCTTCGCGTTTTCCTTCATTTAATTTACTTATTTTTGCCTTTATGGCATTCATAAACTTATATCTATCTTCTATTTTTGCTTGTTGCATCTGTTCAATTAATTCACTAACTGTTTTATTTTCAAGCGATATTGTGCTATCTGCCGCATTAATTCCAATATGTCCTAAAACCGCTACTGATAAAAATATATTTTTTATTTTCACCCAATATCTCCTTTTTCTTGCCAATTATTTATATTTGACAAGAGAAACACTCATGTTGTTATCTCAATTTTGGAAAATATGAGTGTTTCATTTTTTCAATCTAACTTTATTGTATCAAGTTATAAGCAAAGAATCAAAAAATCTCCTATATCAAAACGGTTAGTGTTTGCCAAACTTACTTCCTTTGACATGCTTTTTTTCATGCTGAATATTTCCGTTTTGAGGATAAACTCCAACTTTATTTGTCAAAAGTGAATCTCCCTCAACATAACAACCATTTGCTACGCCCATATCTTTCAATGCCTTATCAAATGCCCAGTAGTGATTGTAACTACCGTCTCTAAGTACTTCAAAAGCAGCCGTTATATCTGTAGCATTTGACTCTTTAGCTTGTTGGATATACTCATCCAAATCATTTATATCTGTTACTTCCACCATACAACCGACTTTAAGCGCATCTTCTTTAGAATCTGTTCCTAAAGAGTATAGTGTATCATAAAGATTTTGAATTTTTTGAATATCATACACTCCTCTTGGCATATTTGTAGCTGAGATATTATTGTCTTCGACAATAGTTTTGTCCACATTTGTGAAATCCGAAACATTCAAATCATATCTTTTAACAAGGGATTGGACGATAGAGATATGCCTACTTTCTGATCTTGTAGCAATATTATAAAATTGGTTTATTTTAAGATTACTGTTTTCTTTATAATAATCATAAAGCGCCAAATATATATCATGAGCCAATCTCTCCTCATTTCCCATATATGATAGCGAATCCTTAAGCTCCTGAGTCAAAACAGATGTTGATGCTTTTGTATGGCTATTTGTATCAAACACATATCCATGATGAACATTGCTATCTTTATTAAAATTACTATCTCCTTCTGCAATATTACTTTTTATATTCGGCTTATGACCATGCTTAAATGCTTGTTCACTTTTTTGAAAATGCTCTCTTGCTTTAGCTGCATCAACATCCAAACGACCGTTATAATCTTTATCTAAACCTAAGTTGCACTTATTATCCAAATAAATTAAATAACTTTTATTAACTTCATTAAATGAAATTGTATTATTTAATTCGGACAAATCATTTACTACACTCGGCTTTATAGTTATCCCGTTTGTTGCATTTGCATCACTATCAAGTGATTGAAGCATTTGAAGCATCAAAGTAACAGTATTATTGTTCTCAGCTAGGTTAGCCGGCGTTACTAAACCGTCAGCAAGAGGTATTGTTTCTCCCAAGATAAGTTTTCCTATAGAAAATTTAACCTTATCACCTTTTCGATAATAAAATCTACCATACTCATCTGTATAACCATTTAGACTAGAATTTGTTTCATAATGGATACCTTTAACCGCTGAATCTATAAAATATCCTGTATTGCTACTAGTAGTTGCACTGCTACTACCTCCTCCACCGCCACATCCTACAAGTAGTACACCCATTGTCGCCGCAACAAATGATAATTTTGTTTTTTTATTAATTGACATTAAACTCTCCTTTTTTACTACTACAACTATCTACACTAAAGCTCGTTCTTGCTCCTACTCTATTTTTCAATAAAGCCAATCTTTCCATTTATGCCTCCTATGATTAATTTTATAATGAAATTATCGCATAGGAGTGTTAGTTGAGTGTTAGTTTTACAACTGTCCCTCTATCTTTTTTGCTTTTTATATCTATGGATATATTTAATTCATCACAAAGTTTTTTAACTATATTTAGTCCTATGCCTAAACCTCTTTCGTTCTCTTTATAAAATCTATCAAAAACTTTACCTACATCTTCTATGCCTATACCGTTATCTTTGATGATTATTTCTCCTTTTTTGGTAATGATATCTATATATGGACTATTTTGCGAAGAGTACTTACAAGCATTTGAAATGATATTGTCAATAATTCTCAAAAAAGCATCTTTATCACTTCTATATACAAACTTTTCACCGGAAATATTTATATCTATCTCAGGATATAACTTTTTAAAGTACTCTACTCTCTCATTTATTAACTCATAAGGATTTATCTGTGAAATTTGAGGATGAAACCCTTTTATCTCAACTTCAAAATTTTTGTACAAGGAAAGTATCCTTTTTGCACTTACCTCTATCCTATTTAATTCTTCGGAGTGATCTTTG
>JALVWI010000173.1 GCA_027038335.1 Campylobacterales bacterium
AGCATCAAATCTTTTTGAAAACTATAGTAGGAAAATGCTATAAAAAGCAAAATAATAATAGAAAAAAAAGCATAAAGCAACAAAAAAGCCAATAAACTCTTTTTTTCACTTTGTAGCAAGTTTATATCCGAGCTTTTTAATACTCTCAATACTCTCTTTTCCTACTATCTTTCTAAGATTTTTTATATAAGTCCTTAAAGCACTATCACTATATGTTTCATCATAATCCCATAAAGTTTCATAAATCTTTTCATGAGATATGATTTGGTTTCTATATTTTAAAAATAGTCTTAAAAGTTTATCCTCTTTATTGTTCAATACTATCTTTTTTCCATCCTTGATAAGTTCATTGCTATCTAAGTCATAATAAATCCCATCTTTTATAGCAACTCTATTTTCTTTTTTATGGAAAAAACCTCTTTTCAATATAGTCTGAACTCTTAAAAGTAACTCTTTTAAAGCAAATGGTTTTCTTATATAGTCATCACATCCGCTTTCATAACCATTACTTAAGTCATCAGTAGAATTTAGAGATGTTATAAAGATAGCAGGAGTTTCATTTCCCTCTTTTCTTATCTTTCTTAAAAGCTCAAATCCATCAAGTCCGGGAACATTTACATCTAAAAGTAGTAGATCAAACTTTTGCTCATATATCTTCTCTTCAGCACTTATACCGTCATATACACAAATGACTTCATAATCCTCATCACACAAAAATTCCTCTATCGTTTCGCTTAGATTGATATCATCTTCGAGTAAAAGTATCTTATTTTTTGGCATTTTGTTTTTTTAAAAGTTCTAAATTTTTCTTATATATCTTTTTCTCTTTTGGAGACATTTCAGCAATTCTGCTTTTTAATTCACTTAGTATCTTGCTTTGATCTTTTTTCTTAATAGTATAATTCATAATAGCAAGCAACTCTTGTGTACTCATCGCTCCAAAGTCAGCAGCCCAAACACCTAGACAAAACAGTAAAACCAATAATATTTTTGCCATTTTTAAGCTCTCTAAATAAAATAAATCTAATCATACCAAAAAATTGTTTAAAAATCGTGATATTTACCTACTCTCCAAAAAGAATAATATCATATATATGTTTTTTCTTTACTAAGCTTTTACTACTGTCGATAGTACTTTGCTTTTTTAAAGTAGCCAATTCACTTTTAAGTCTCTCTATCTCCTCTTCAAGCTCATCAATCTGCTCTTTAAACTGCAAAACTATATCCACTCCGGCAAGATTTACCCCTAAGTCTCTTGTAAGTCTTAGTATCATTTTTATCCTGTCTATATCTTTTTGAGAATAGAGCCTCATTCTTCCTTCGGTTCTTGAAGGCTCTACCAATCCCTCTCTCTCATACTGTCTCAAAGTCTGAGGGTGTATAGACAATACCTTAGCAACAACACTTATCAAATATACCGGTTCTTCATATCCATGCATCATACAGTTCTCCTCGTTAACTATTCTGGTAATTTTTCTTTCATCAATTTTACCAAATCATCATCCAATTCTTCAACTTTCGGTAAAATTATATTGGCTTTTAGGTACAAATCACCTTTGTCTCCTGATTTTCTATCAACTACACCATACCCTTTGACTCTAAATTTTTGTCCTTGTTTGGTATTTTTTCCTACTTTCAAAGTTATCTCTTTGTAATGAGTACGAACTTTCACTTTTCCTCCAAACATTGCAGTTTTTAAAGGAATATCAAAGTTTTTATACAAATCATTACCTACTCTTTCATATTCATTACTAGGAGCTACTTCGACCAAAAGGTAAAGATTGCCTTTTTTACCGTTATAACTTTTTCCTTTTCCTTTGATTCTTAGTTTTTCCCCATTTTTTATACCCGCAGGAATTTTTACACTAAAACTCTCTCCGTTATAATTTATCGCATGAGTTCCTCCAAGAACTGCCACATCAAACGGTATAGTTATCCTTGCGGTTACATCAAGATTCGGTTCTCTTTGTCTTTGGTGAGTTCCAAAACCGCCTCCAAAACCTTCAAAACCACCGCTACTAAAACCGCCGAAACCGCCTCCGCCGAATATATTTCTAAGTATTTCATCAAGATCTGCTGCATTACCATGGGATGAAGCAAAGTCATGGAAATTTTGTCCACCAAATATATTATCCCCGTGCATATCATATTGTTTTCTCTTCTCCGGATCTCTTAGTATCTCATAAGCTGCATTTATCTCTTTAAATTTCTCTTCCGCATCAGGGCTTTTATTGATATCGGGATGATACTTTCTAGCGAGGCGTCTATAGGCTTTTTTTATCTCATCCGCCGAAGCAGATTCACTAACTCCTAATGTTTCGTATAGACTATTACTCACTTTTAACTCCTTGTTACATTCTTTGACCGTAATTATATCACAAAAGTTTAGTCTATGTCAATCAATGATTGATAAAAACTAAACAC
>JALVWI010000174.1 GCA_027038335.1 Campylobacterales bacterium
GACAAAAAGTAACACCCGTAGATAGAGCCGGTCTTTACATACCCGGAGGTAAAGCGGCATATCCTAGCTCACTTCTTATGAATGCCATTCCTGCCATAGTAGCAGGTGTAAAAGAGATAATAGTTTGTACCCCTACTCCAAATAATGAGATAAATGAACTTTTACTAGCTGCAATGCATATATGCGGTATCAAGAAAGCTTTTAAAGTAGGAGGGGCTAGTGCTATAGCTGCTTTAGCTTATGGAACAAAAACTATACCGAAAGTCGATGTCATAACAGGTCCCGGCAATATATTTGTAGCAACCGCAAAAAAGACGGTATATGGTGAAGTAAATATAGATATGATTGCAGGTCCTAGTGAGATAGGTATCATAAGCGACAGTAGTGCAAACGCAAAATACTTAGCCATAGATCTTCTCTCTCAAGCTGAACATGACGAAATGGCAAGCTCCATTATGATAACGACTGATAAAAGTTTAGCTATCCAAACTAAAGATCATATCTACTCATATCTTAAAACTCTATCTAGAGAAGAGATAGCTAGAAAATCAATAGAGCAAAGAGGAGCTATCATTATTGTAAATGATCTTAGTGAAGCTGTGGAATTGATGAATAAAATCGCACCGGAGCATTTGGAGATCATGACTCAAAAACCGTTTGATCTTTTACCTCTTATAAAACATGCCGGAGCTATCTTTTTGGGTAAAAATACACCTGAGCCTATCGGGGACTATATAGCAGGTCCAAATCACACTCTTCCTACCGGAGGTACGGCTAGATTTTATTCACCTTTGAGTGTGGATAATTTTATCAAAAAATCCTCTATTATAAGTATTTCTGACAACGGCATAAAAGAGATAGGCGAGGCTTGTGCATTGTTAGCCAAAACTGAAGGATTGACAGCACATCAAAAATCAGTTCAAATAAGACTGGATAGTTAAAACTATGCAGTCTTAAAACTATTGAGTTTTATATTTAACTCTTTTGCACTCTCTTTTATCTGCTTAGAGATAGTTTTTATCTCCTCTACTATATTAATATTTTCTTTGGATGTGCCATATATCTCTTCTACTTTATTTATAATTTTTTCAACATCTTTAGCTAATTCTATTGATTCTTTGAGAGAATTATCCGAAACCTTTTGTGCTACCCTTACAGTCTTAGAAGTTTTATCTATACTATCATTTACCTCTAAAGCATCAAGAGAGAGTTTTTCTATACTTTTAGCATTTTTGCTGATAGCATCGCTTGCATTAGCAATTTCCTGTACCATTAAATTGGTAGTGGCGTCTATCTCAAGTAGTGACTTTTGAGTTTGTTCGGCTAGTTTTCTAACCTCATCAGCAACTACAGCAAAGCCTCTTCCATGCTCCCCTGCCCTAGCTGCCTCTATAGCGGCATTTAATGCTAAAAGATTTGTTTGATCAGAAATATCTGAAATCTTTGTCAAGACTAGCTTTGTATCTTCCGCAGTTTTATTTAAATCATTTATCCTATTTGCTAGCTCTATCCCCGCTTGAGACTCTTCTTGCATCTTTTCACTCATTTTATTGATACTTTCTTTAACAGCTTGAAGTTTTTTATCCGCTTCTTCTATATCCTCTTTACTTTTCTTGGCACTTTCAACAGTATCAATTAATATGGATTTCATATCATTGCCCATTATATTAACATTCTCAATCTCATTTAAATTTTCAGATATTTTATTATTTATATAAATAGAACTTTTTTCAAGTTCATTTGAAAGATTTAAATTTTGTTTACTTGAATTTTTAGCTTCCACAATAGAGTGCTGTACTTTTTCTATAAATGTATCGACCCAATATCCGGTTTTTGACAACTCATCCTCTTTTGCAAAATGAAGTCTCTTTGTTAGATCACCGTCTCCCGTGGCTATATCTTTGATCCTCATTGTCAAAAGTTGTAATGGGTTTAATATCTCTTTTTTAAAAAATAACAAAAAACCTAAAGTGGCAATGATAGCTGCGGTTATAAGGCTTGTAGCAATAAGATAATTAAAAGTAGCTATCTCTTTATCAGATTTTTCTAAAGATAACTGTAGGCTCATTACCCCTAAAACATCTCCTTTTTTAGATGTAGCATGACAGGATAAACATTCACTAGTAGCGATCAAAGGCTTGTGAATCTCAAGTATATGCTTTGCGTTTATATTATGTTCTAAAATTATAGGTTTTTTTGTCTGAAAAACTTTTTGCACTATTTTATTTGTAGTAAAATGCTCTTTAAGTCCAAAAACTTTGATAATATCTTTTGATTTGGCTATCTTTATTTTTTCTATACCTTTGATATTTTTGATGGTTTTTAATGTTTCTTCTACAATTTTTGGATCTCCCATATTCATAGCTGTTCTGATACCTACAAAAATAGTATCACTCAATGTATTTATGTTGTCTGTAGTA
>JALVWI010000175.1 GCA_027038335.1 Campylobacterales bacterium
TTCCATCTCTATGTTCACTATATAAAATATAACTACCTGATGCCTGCAAAGCACTTACAAGAGCTTCTTTATCACTACAAAGTATGATACCGTTATCATAAGGAGTATTTAGAGTTTTATGAGCATCAACTGACCAAGAATTTGCTTTTTGCATACCTTTTGTTAGGTATTTTAATCTTTTTGTCGCACCTGCCCACAACCCAAAAGCACCATCAATATGTACCCAAGTATTTGCAAGTTTTGCCTTATCACAAATCTCTTCAAAAGGATCAAATGCACCAGAGTTCACATTTCCTGCTTGTAATATTAAAATTGTACTTTCATCAAGTTTTGGAATAGATGAAGGTATAATTCTACCCTCTTTATCAACATCAATCCATTCTATGTTGTCTATACCAAAACCTAATAAAGCAATAGCTTTAACAACTGTAGCATGAGCAGATTTTCCTGCCACTATTCTAATTTTTGGAGCACCTATAAGTCCTTTTTTATTTATATCCCACTCTTTGTTTTTTAAAATTCGATACCTTGCGGCAGCCAAACCGCAAAAAGTAGCCATCGAAGTACCACTGACAAAACCTGCTACAGTCTGTTTTGGTAAAGAAAACAACTCTTTTAGCCATCTCTCCACTACTTCTTCAAGTTTTGACACAATCGGAGACATCACATACAATGCGCTATTTTGATCCCAAGTATCAGATAACCAACGAGTTGCAAGTGAGACTGGAATAACACCGCCATTAACAAAACCGAAATATCTTCCACCGATTTGTGATACTGTTGCAGAAGAGCCGTATTGGTGAAGTTGTTTTATAATAGAAAGTGCGTCACTTGAAACCTCAGGCATCTCTTCTATAAATTTATCAAGATTTTTTATAGCTTCATCTGTTGGAAAAATATTTCTATCAAAAATTTTATCCAAATACTCTATAGCACACTCTTTTGCATATTCAAATATCTCTTTACCATCAAGCTCTTGAAACATTTTTTCTTCTATTTTTTTAGTCATCAAATTTTTTCCAAAAGATGAGTTATCCTATTTTCCATATTTAACTTTTTTGCATACTTTAAAAGTCTCTCTTTTCCTACCAATTCACACAAAACCAACAGATCTTTAAATGTAAAATAGTTTTTTAGATACTCTTGCACAAAAATATCCTCTCTTATTTCGCTGCCATCTTTCATGCTCCAAAAATAATCCGCATAAAATCTTTTTTTATCTATCTTTATCTTTCTCATCTTTTGCTCTTTGGATATACAGCTTGATAATATTATCTTTTAAAAACTGCTCTTTATTTTTAATATCTAAAAAATAACTATATCTATTTTGTTTTTCAAAATCCAAGCTTTCGCTTTTATCATCTTTAAACTCTTCAATATACTCTATAAAAGTTTTATCATACTCCATAGCGCAATATCTATCTATAGTATCTATATCGATCAATTCCTCTTTTATTATCACAAACATATCAAACAAATCTCGTATCTTTTGTCTTCTAAGAAGTGCTAACAATTTTAACTCGCCAAGAGCTTCAATGGATAAGATTTTGATACCGTTTACCTCTTTAAAACTATCTTTATATTTCTCCAAAATTGCCAATCTTATAGGATCATTTGGATAAAAAAATTCAACTTTTATACCTTGCATATTAAACATCATCTTATACTCTTTTAAGTCGCACCCTGTATTGATCCTAAAAGTACTTTCGTTTACATCAGGGATATATTTTCCATTAAATTTTAAATTTAAAGCCATCAAATCATTATATAACAACTTTTTATCACTCATCAAATCTATATCATAAGAGATCCTATGGTTTAAATAATAAGAGAGTGCTGTTCCACCAATAAAGTAAAAATCTTTAATAAGCTCTTCTTTAGATAGGTTGGTTAATAAAATATTTATATTTTTTAGCAAAACAAACCTTTTTATAACTTTTTATTTTAGATAATTATATCACAAAAAAGTTTTAAGCTCTTGTACCCAAACTATTATTATCACATCCCAAGATAAGCTTCTTTGACTTTTTTATCATCTATCAGTTCATTTGAGTTGCCTCTCATTACAATTTCACCGTTTTCTAGTACATAAGCCCTATCGCTTATCTCTAAAGCTAAGTAAGCATTTTGCTCTACTAAAAATATAGTAGTTCCTTTTTTTCTTAGATTTTCTACAACTTCAAATATATCATCTACTATGATAGGAGCTAGTCCCATACTAGGCTCATCCAAAAGCAAAAGCTCTGGTCTGCTCATCAAAGCCCTGCCAAGAGCTAACATTTGCTGCTGACCACCTGAGAGAGTTCCTGCATAGTGATCTTTTTTCTCTCTAAGTACTGGGAAAAGCTCATAAATAAACTCTATATCATTTTCTATCTCACTATCATCTCTTAGGTATGCTCCCATTAAAAGATTGTCTT
>JALVWI010000176.1 GCA_027038335.1 Campylobacterales bacterium
AGGTAGAAAGTAAAAGTTTCGGCATAGATACCAAAGAGGATCTTAAAAAAGCTTTAACTCTTTTAACTTGAATAAAGCATATAAAGCTTTTTTCTTTCACTAGAACCTGCGATACCTAACTGTTTTCTATATTTGGTTATTGTTCTTCTTACTATCGTGATACCAAAATGTTTCTCTATTTGAGCAAGGATTTTACTATCGCTAATAGGCTTTTTCCTATCTTCATTTTTTATCAAGTCGGCTATAAACTCTTTGATAGAAGCACTCGAAACATTTTCATCTATTGCTGTACTAAAAAAATCTTTTAAAGCAAATACCCCCCTACTGCAAGAAAGGTATTTGTTGGATATAGCCCTAGATATTGTTGATGGATTTCGTTCTAATTCTTCAGCTAAATCTTTAAGTTTCATCGGTTTTATAGATCCTCCTTTGAAAAAATCATATTGATATTCAAGTATCATAAGTCCTATCTTATAGAGAGTAGCTTTTCTCATCTCAAGAGCATCTATCAAATCTTTAGCACTTTTAACTTTTTGTTTTACATACTCATTATTATCGTTGATTCCATCAATATCTAAAACAATTTGTGGATAAAAAGCATTATTTATATCTATCTCTATACCATTTTTTGTTTCAGTTATATATATGTCAGGTATGATTTGTTTTGATTCGCTTAGATATTCAACAGCAGGAGGATTTTTAAATTTTTTTATGATAGAAATTGCCTTTTCAAAGAGATTTTCATCACAAAACTCCTGCATATTATCAAAATTGTATATTAACTTTTTAACAATCACAAACAGTTCATTCTCAATATCAAAATCATTCAGCTGAAACATAAAACTTTCAAACATATCCTTTGCCGCTACTCCTACAGGCTCAAGATATGCAAACCTTTGCCTTATCATTTCTACATTTTTTTGATCTGTTGATAATTCTCTTGCTATATCACTTATCTCACCTTTAAAATATCCCTCTTCATCTATATTTTCTATAATGGCAAAAGCAATTTCTTTGGATCTTGGAGTTGGAAAAAGAGGAGCTGTTATCTGCTCATATAAAACTTCATATAAAGACTTTTGAGCAATACTTAAAGACTCTATAGTATCACTTGTATATCTTATTTCTCCTTGAGGGTAACTTCTTTCAAAACCTGATTTGAGATGTATAAAAGGATTTTCTTTTACAAAAGGCTCCAAAACTTCATCAAGAGATTCAATATCAGCCTGAAGTATAGGAAGCCAACTTCTTAAAGTTGAAGAGAGTGAAAGCTTGGTAGTTTGTGCCTGCCTTAACTTCACTCTACCTACCCCCTAGAGTTTAAAATTATTGCCAAGATAGTATGTTCTTACAAGCTTATTTTCAAAAATTTCACTAGCACTTCCACTAGCAAGTAGTGAACCATCCTTTATAACATAAGCTTTATCGCAGATAGATAGTGTTTCTCTTACATTATGATCAGTTATAAGTATGCCTATCTTCAGCAAAGAAAGCTCTTTTATTATATTTTGTATATCAGCTACTGCTATAGGATCAACTCCCGCAAAAGGTTCATCAAGAAGTAAAAATTTAGGCTTCAAAGATAAAGCTCTTGCTATCTCACATCTTCTTCTTTCACCTCCACTTAGATTTTGAGCTTTTCTTCTTCTTATGGGTTCAATGTTTAAAAGTTCAAGCAACTCATCTACTCTTTTATTTACCTCTTTTTTTGTTTTATATATTACTTCACAGGCAAGAGCTATATTTTCTTCCACATTCAAATCTTTAAATATACTTGACTCTTGAGGCAGATATCCGATACCCATTCTTGCTCTTTTATGAAGAGGTAAAAGAGAAATATCTTGATTGTCCAAGTATATCTTTCCATTTGTTGCTTCAATAAGACCGCATATCATATAAAATGTAGTAGTTTTTCCAGCACCGTTTGGTCCTAAAAGCCCTACAATTCCACCACTTTTTACCTCTAATGATATATCATTAATAATCTTTGTTTTTTTTATAATTTTTTCTAAATGTTGAATTTTTAACCTATGCATCTATACTCTCTTTTATTGCCTATTTGCTTTATCTTTATAATTAAAACTTCAAAACCTAACTTTTTAAGTAAATTTTCAAGCTTTTCATCCCCCCACTCCACAAAATGAATCCCGCTTTTTTCAAACTCTTCTAAAAGTCCAAGAGCCAAAAACTCCTCTATGGATTTATTATAAACATCATAATGAAAAATCTTATTCCCATATATACACTGCAAAGAAAATGTAGGACTGGTTACCTCTTCTTTTAATCCAAGATATGATACATACTCTTTAACAAGCGTAGTCTTACCGCTAGCTAAATCCCCCTGAAGTAAAACAATAACATCTTTATCTCTCACTTTTCCATCAAGCCATTTTACAACACTACTTATCTCAC
>JALVWI010000177.1 GCA_027038335.1 Campylobacterales bacterium
CAGATCTATATCACTATCTTCATCGGGAGTTCCATAGGCATAACTTCCAAACAGTATGATCTTATCAGGCTCTAAAGGTTTCAATCTCTCAACTATCTCATCTTTTAGTTTTTCAATGTCTATCATTGTAGCTCTACACCTTTGTATATTTGTGTGTTTAATAAGATCAAATATTGGGAATAAACCATCAACTTCATCACATCACCTCTTTTTTATCTATATCTTTTAGTCTATTTAAAGATTGAACAATAAAATCCAAATAATTGTTATCTTCAATGAAAGAGTCAATTAATTCTTTTTTTAATTTAGGTTCAATATCACTAATCAAATTTAAAATAGTTACCTCAAATGCTTTTAAATCTGTTTGTATAGTAGCCCATACGATATCGGGATCTATACCAAAATATTCATGTGTGATATGATTTCTAAAATCAACTATTACCTGATACTCTTTGGACAATACTTTGTCTTTCAACAAATACTTTGATGCCTCACCTATGATCTCAAACTCTCTTACAATACTATCCCATGATGTGAAATTATGTAAAAGATTTTGAACACTATCAAATTTAGCTGATACTTTTTTGATCTTTTGAATGGCAATATAAATATCAAATACAAAAAGTTCCGCTTCTCTATCTACATTATTTATATCATACATAAATAAAATCTTTCTTTATTCTATTTTTTACAAATGTTTTCATTGAATTAAAAATACCGATATCTATATCTTTTCCTAATGTTTCTTTTAAAAAATTTTTTGCTCTAAACAGATCAAATCCACTTTTTATGTCCATTTTTAATACAGCTATATCAATATCACTCTCTTTTGTATCTATACCTTTTGCAACACTTCCAAATACAGCAAACTCCTTGATGCCGTATCGTTTATTTAAAATAGGTTTAAGTTCTTTAAGTTTAGTAATAATTTCTTTATTCATACTCTATCTCCCAAGCCGCATTTCTTCTTCTAACTCTCTTTGCAACTCTTCATACTCTTGCTTTTTTCTTTGTATAAACTTTTTAGTTAGTTCTATCTTCTCTTTTATACCTTCATCAGTTAGTAGATACTTATACTTTGACTTATCTTTTGAGTTGGAAAAGTTTTCTATCTTGACAAGACCTTTTTCTACAAGAGCTTTTATGATGAAGTTTACTTTTCCAAGGCTATATCCTACTTTTTTAGCTATTTTTGGCTGAGATGTATCTTCATTGATATGTCTTAGAACTTGTAACTTACTATATTCGTTTATCAAAGATGTTATCCTTTTATGATTATGTATAAATTATATCTAAAATATTCTTTTCAATATCTGAAATAGGTATTGTGTATAATTTGGTTTATAATCTCTATGATCAAGAGTTGTGGGCTTTATTGTTTATCCTAAAAATTTATAAATCTCATCTTTTAAGTTTTCTTTATCTATAACACTCTTGTGAAGAATATGAGCATCAAATAGACTTGATATACTTTTTGGTATTTTTTTATCCATTATATTTGATATACCTTCAAGAGCTTCGATGTCTGAAAATTTTGTTTTATTATCACAACTTATAGCATTCATAACAGCAGGAGCAAATTTTGTCCACTCTGCTGTTGAACAGATAACAGTCTTTCTTCTTGAGCATTTTATATCATCATAAGCTTTGATACAAGTTGCCGTATGAGGATCCATAAGATAGTCTTTTACAGAATACTCTGATATATAGTGCTTTGTTTCATCATCATTACAGTAATATCCTCTGAAGTCTTTTTGTATAGCTTGATGCTCCTCCTTCGTAAGTTTGTAAAAGCCATTGGTTTTAAGTGAATCCATAAGCTCTTTGCATCTTGCTTCACCGAATTTGTCATATAAAAGTCTCTCTACATTTGATGAGATAAGTATATCCATAGCAGGAGATATAGTCTTTTTAAGCTTTCTATCTCTTATGTCGTAAACTCCGGTATTGATAAGATCGCTTAGGATATTGTTTGAGTTTGCAGATATAAGAATTTTTCTTATATCTACCCCCATTTTTTTAGCATAATAAGCTCCAAGTGCATCTCCAAAATTACCGCTTGGGACTGCTATGTATATCTCTTGTCCTAGAGATATTTCACCAAGTTCTACAAGTTTTACATAAGAGTATATATGGTAAATGATCTGAAATATAATCCTTCCGAAGTTGACAGAATTTGCTGCACTAAGTTTGATATTTTTTTTCTGAAGTTCCTCTTTGAAATCATTTGAGTTTAAGAGTGATTTTAAAGCATTTTGTGCATCATCAAAGTTGCCGTTTATACCTATGACTTTTAAATTGTCTCCTTTTTGGGTAACCATTTGGAGCTTTTGTACATCACTTGTGCCACCTTCCGGGTAAATGCAAACAACTTTTATATTATCTTTATCTGCAAAGCTATTTAGTGTTG
>JALVWI010000178.1 GCA_027038335.1 Campylobacterales bacterium
TTTTTATATTCATCTATCAAGCTTTTTATATCACCTGCTTCAACTTCAGATACTATAAGATTTACTTCGCCGATTTTTTCAATCTCAACATCCTTTTTAGAGCTATTTAAAAGTTTATTTATCTCATTTTTTTGTTCATTTATTTTATCTTTTAGCCTTTTTATACCGATATGAGGATCTTTATTTTTAACCTCTTCACAGACAAGTGCATACTCTTTGATAAATTTTTTAGAGTATTCATAAGCTGCTCTGCCGCATAGTGCTTCTACTCTTCTTACTCCCGCACTAACACCGCTCTCTTTTGTAATGTAAAATGAGTTTATTTCAGCTGAATTTTTCACATGAGTTCCACCGCAAAGCTCTTTACTGACTTCACCAAAACTGACAACTCTAACCTCATCACCGTATTTTTCACCAAAAAGTGCCATAGCACCGCTATTTTTAGCCTCTTCTACATTCATTATATCCGTTTGAGAGGGGATTGCTCTTTGGATGATAGAGTTTACCATGTCTTGAACTTTTTCTATCTCACTTGAACTCATTGCTTTTGGATGGGAAAAATCAAATCTAAGCTTATCTTTTTGCACCAAACTTCCCGCTTGATTGACATGCTCACCTAAAACTTTTTTTAGAGCTGAATGTAAAAGGTGGGTAGCTGAGTGATGTTTTTGTATCTCATTTCTGCTTTCATCAACTCTTGCTTCATAAATTTCACCGCTTTTTATATCTTCTAAAGCTTTGATTTGTGATAAATTTAAGTCAAAAAACTTTTGAGTATCTAAAACTTTTGCTGCTATTTTTCCATCTTTCAGTAATTCTCCGCTATCTCCACATTGTCCACCGCTTTCAGCATAAAACGGAGTTTTATCTAAAAGTATCCATCCTTTTTTATCTTTTTTTAGATTGTCTATTATTTTAAAATTTTCATCAAGCAGTGCAAGAATTTTGGATCTATTTTCTATAGCTTCATATCCTATAAATTCATTTAAACCAAACTTTTCAAGAAGTTCTTTAAACTCTCCATCTTTTGCTTTATCTCCACTACCCTTCCAAGAAGCTTGAGATCTTCTTTTTTGCTCACTCATCAACTCTTCAAATCTTTTTATATCAACACTTTTTCCAACTTCTCTAAGCATATCCGCAGTCAAATCAAGCGGAAATCCAAAAGTATCATAAAGCTTAAAAGCTACTTCACCGCTAAAAATCTCTTTTGTGTTTTCAAGCTCTTTTTCAAAAAGCTCTAGTCCGCTACTTATAGTAGAGAGAAAATTATTTTCCTCATTTTTTATCATCTCTTTTATATTATCTTTTTTTTCTACGATATATGGATAAGCTCCACCCATTATATCTCCTAAGGTATCTACAAGTTTATACATAAAAGGTTCTTTTATACCAAGTAAATATCCGTGTCTTACCGCTCGTCTTAGTATCCTTCTTAGGACATATCCTCTACCCTCTTTATCAAAAGTAACGCCTTGAGCAAGTAAAAATGTCACACTTCTTATATGATCAGCTATAACTCTATAACTTGCTCCCTCTTCATACACATAAGGTTTTTTACAAATTTGTGCTACTTGGTTTATTAGAGGCATAAAAAGTTCAGTATCATAGTTGCTAGGAACTCCCTCAAGTACAGCAGTAACTCTCTCTAGTCCCATTCCGGTATCGATAGAAGGTTTTGGAAGCGGGGTTAAAGTACCGTCTTTACTTCTTTCATACTGCATAAAGACTAAATTCCATATCTCTAAAAATCTATCGCCCTCTCCACCCATATAATCTTCTTCAGAGTTAAAGTGTTCAGCTCCTTGATCATAAAATATTTCACTACAAGGTCCACAGGGTCCGGTATCTCCCATTTGCCAAAAGTTATCTTTATCACCAAATTTAAGTATCCTATCGCTTTTTACAAATCTTTCCCATAACTCTTTGGCTTCATCATCACTATCATGAACTGTCACCCAAAGCTTCTCTTTTGGAAGCTTTAAAACTTCAGTAACAAATTCCCAAGCATACTCTATAGCTTTATCTTTAAAATAATCCCCGAAAGAGAAGTTTCCAAGCATTTCAAAAAATGTATGGTGTCTGTTGGTATAACCGACATTTTCCAAGTCATTATGTTTTCCGCCCGCTCTTATACAAGTTTGTGAAGAGGTAGCCCTTGGAGGAGTGGGAACAGGAACTTCACCTGTAAATATAGACTTAAACTGTACCATGCCTGCATTGACAAACAAAAGCGAAGGATCATCCGGCACTAAAGGTGCACTAGGATAGATCTTATGCCCCTTACTTTCAAAAAACTTTAAAAATTCCTCTCTGATATCCATAACTCTTTTCCTGATATTTTATTTGAGTAAAGATTTTATCAAAAAAATGATTAATTCAATATAAGTA
>JALVWI010000179.1 GCA_027038335.1 Campylobacterales bacterium
CATTTTTTATGTGTGATTCGTTGTATTCATCAGGAGTTCTAGCATCTATAAGCAAAGAGTTATTGTCAATACTACTTAAAAAATCATTTATTTCCAATATATTTATCATATCCAATTATACTATATTCAAGTTTTCTAAATCCTAAAACCTATTTTTTTGACTTATTTAGAACTTTAAGGTATAATGCGACCACTTAATTCAAGCTACCTTGCTTTATCGATTCTACTCTGTTTTCTTTTTTTAAACATTTTAATCCGACTAAAGTATCAAGTTTGGATTAAAATTTACAAAAAGAGAGTTTTATGTCAGATAACACTACAACTATTCCCAGCCGGTTTCTCGAATTCGGCTTTAAAAACGAGATAAATAAAGGTATATTAAATGCCGGTTTTAAAGTCCCAAGTCCTATCCAAGAAAAAGCTATACCTATCATCAAAGAAGGTAGAGACTTAGTTGCTCAAGCCAATACAGGAACAGGAAAAACTGCGGCATTCGGACTTCCGGCAATGGATAAAATATCTGGTTTCAAAGGAGTTGGACTTTTAGTCATAACCCCTACTAGAGAACTTGCTACCCAAGTAGCAGATGAGCTTTATAACCTTGGAAAATATGCGGGTATAAAAACTGTAACGGTTTATGGAGGAAGTTCATACTCAAGACAGCTTGGACTGATAGAGCGAGGAGCAAATATAGTCGTAGCAACTCCAGGGAGACTAAAAGACCTTTTAAGTAGCGGTAAACTAAGAGATTTTAACCCTGAGATAGTTGTACTTGATGAAGCGGATGAAATGCTTGATATGGGATTTTTAGAAGATATAAAAGATATATTTTCTTATCTTCCTCAAAATAGACAAACTATACTTTGTTCAGCTACTATGCCAAAACCTATAAGACTTTTAGCAGATAAAATCCTCGACAATCCCGCAACTGTAAGCATAGTCGATAAAGATAATGCTACCAACAAAGATATAAAACAGAGCTATTATGTCATAGAGGAGAGAGAAAGAACAGATGCTCTTATAAGGCTGATCGACCATAGCAATCCCCAAAAAGCTATCATATTTTGTAGGATGAAGATAGAAGTTGATAGACTTGCAGATACTTTGATATCCAGAGGTTACGATGCAAAAGGACTTCATGGAGATATGGATCAAAGAGCTAGAGATGAAGTGATAAAAAACTTCAGAAATTCCAAAGTAAATATACTAGTAGCAACAGATGTAGCTGCTAGAGGACTTGATGTCAAAGGTGTTAGTCATGTTTTTAACTATCATATCCCGTTTGATCCTGAAAGTTATGTCCACCGAGTTGGTAGAACCGGAAGAGCAGGTATAAAGGGTGAAGCTATCACGCTTATAGCTCCTATAGAGTTTAAAGAGTTGCTACGCATACAAAAAAGTATGGGAGCTCCCATAGAGTTGAAAACAGTTCCTAGTTCATTTGATCTTCAAGCAAAAGAGTTAAATGACTTAACTGCTGAAATAGAAAAAACTGATATAAAAGATGAGGCTACTATCATACTATCTGCACTTCAAAATGAAACAGATATAACAGAAATCGCCCTAAAAGCTGTATCTCTTTTGCTTTCAAAACACTCTTCAAAAGGACCTGAGCATATAGGTTTTAGTGAAAAAGAAGCTAAAAGACTTTTAGAAAAGTTTAAAGAAAATAATGGAAGAAAAAGAGACCAACGAGGCAGAAGAGATGGCAGAAGCAGAAGCCGAAACAGAAATAACAGAAGTCGAAGTCGAAGAAGATAGGCAAAAGGGATATTGTGGTATAATTAAATATGGGAAAGTTAGAAGCATTACAAAAGAAAATAGATCAAATAGCAGATAAAGTTCGAAATTTGCGATATATGTTGATTATGCTAATGTCAGGTATTATAGGTACTATATTTGGTATATCTCAAAATAAAATTATTGATAATTTGATTGTTAACACTTTTCTATTTATAGGAACAATATGTTCAATAGCAATAGGTATTCTCATACAAACAGAAGAAAAAAAGAGAAACAAACTAATTAATGAATTAGAAGAAATTCAAAAGGATTAAAAATGAGTTTCCCAATTATTTTTGCATTGGTAGGAGTTTTTGGAACTCTGTTTTATATGCTATATGATGAATATAAAGAGATAAAAGACATATAGTCTTTGAAAAAGTTAAAAGTTAAACTCTCACCTTATAGTAAGCATAACTGATATTGAGCTAATATGATAAAAAAACTTTGCGGTATTGATGAAGCCGGTAGAGGTTGTCTTGCCGGTCCTCTTGTAGTAGCGGGAGTTGTTTTAAAAACTCCCGTTCAAGGGCTTGATGACTCTAAAAAGTTAAGCCCAAAAAAGAGAGAGGAACTTTTCCCTCTTATTCAAAAAAATGCACTT
>JALVWI010000180.1 GCA_027038335.1 Campylobacterales bacterium
CAATAGATAATACCCACAACATCTTCAGCTTTTGTATAGACGAGGCACATCTTTGAAGGCTTAGCCGTAGCTAAGTTGAAAAGATGTAACGAAGTATATACGAAAGCTGATGATGCCCAAAGGGTGGACTTTGCAGACGCAATCTTGCACAAGATATTTAATCATCTTAGCTACGGCTAAGACTCATAAATCTCTTGCACAATCTTACATCTGCAAAGTCCATTGTGGGTGTTACCTATTATTGGAGATACCCATATGTCAAATAAAATCAGTATGCTTGTACCAAAATGGTGCAAGCATACTACTTAAAGAGTTATACATGAAAAAAATTTTTATTTATTTAATCGGGTTTATATTATTTTCTACTTATACTTTTGCTTCCAATATAAAATATGACTTTGAAAATGTAAAAATAGGCTCTATTCCAAAAGGTTGGATAGTTTCAGCCACCCACCCTAAAAAACCTTTAGCCATTTGGAAAGTTATAAAAGATGATAATGCACCCTCCGGCAAAAAAGTTTTGGCTTTAACCAAACCAAATAATTCATTTTTTAACGGTAGTATTTTCAACCTATGCTACACAAAAAAGATAAATTTCAAAAACGGTGAAATATCCGTAAAATTTAAAGCCCGCAGCGGTCATACTGATGAGGGTGGAGGCATCATGTGGAGAGTACAAGATGCAAACAATTACTATGTAGTTAGATTTAATCCGCTAGAGGATAATTTTTGCTATTATATTGTTAAAAACGGCAATAGACATTTACTTTCCTATGCTGATATAAAGCTTAGCAAAGGTTGGCACAGCATGAAAATAGTCCAAAAAGGGAATTATTTCATAGGTTATCTTGATGGAAAAAAATTAATAAATTTCAAAAATAATACCATAAGACAATCCGGAGGAGTAGGACTTTGGACCAAATCAGATGCAGCTACAAGTTTTGATAACTTTGAGGTAACAAACAACAATTAAAAAATATAAAAGGGTCAAGTCCTAGACACTTTGACCCCAAAATAATACCAAATCAAACTTTAAATTTATTGACTTCTTTATTTATTTCACCATTAATATCTTCTAATTTATCTGCAACTTCTGTTAAATCTTTAGAGATTTTATCGGTAACTTGTGCTTCTTGTGCTAATTTTTCAGAAACTTCCATCAACTGTTTTACATTTGTACTGATTTTTAGTATCTCTCCTGTTGCTTTGGAGGAAATTTCTATCGTTTCATTAAGTTTATTTTTTGTATTGCCGGCTTTTTCTGCCAAGACATTTGTAGATTCTGCCACTTTATGAGAATTTTTTGCGGCATTTTCTATCTCGCTTTTTGCTTCTTCTACTCCTTGTACTATCATTTGGATTACACTATCTATTTCACTTACGCTCTTTTGAGTTCTTTCGGCCAATTTTCTAACTTCATCCGCAACTACGGCAAAACCTCTACCATGCTCTCCAGCCCTTGCAGCTTCTATCGCGGCATTAAGAGCCAACAGATTTGTCTGGTCTGCGATCTCCTTAATGATAGAAATAATCTCTTTTATCTGAGTTGTCTGATCCGCAAGAGCAGTAACTTTGCTCGCGATCTCGGTTTCAACATCTGAATCTTTACTAATCTCTTCTATAACTCCTCTTAAAGAGTTCATCAAATCATCCAAAACATTTTGTGTAACTTTTATATCTTTAGATGTTGCTACAACACTTTCCTTTGTTGTTTCCAAATCATTAGAGATATTGTCTATAAACTTTTTTGTTTTTACTATCTCTTCATGTTGATTTTCAACGCTTTGTGAAGTTAGTTTAGCATCTTTTTCCACTTCGCTTGTAATATCTTTTGCAATAGAAGCTGAGTGTTTTAGCCCGGAAACCATCTTTTCCAATTTATCCATAAATAGATTTATATTTTTTGCGATTTTACCTACCTCATCGTTTGAATTGATTTCTACTCTTTTTGTCAAATCCCCCTCTTTGGTTGATAACTCTTTGATCTTATTGTTTAGTATATTTATCGGAGTAATGATATATCTTTTTGCCATCATCAAAATAACAATGATAATGATCAAGGAGATTATGAGCATAGCGGTTAAAATTGTTTTCATCATCTTGATAGCATTATTTGTCCATTTGTTAGCCTCTTTTAAAAGTGTATTTGCTTTTGATAGTAAGTTATTGGTATATTTTGACATTTGATGTTGAAGATTTTTCTCTTTTATAAATATCGAATGGAGCTTTATCACTCCATTTTTATAATTTTCTAAAAACTTAGGTATTCCCGCATCCTCTTCCAAACTTCCGGGAGTATTTTCTATATGGATTTTAAGCTTTTGAAGCAGAGTTAGCATCATTTTATAATCACTATCTTCTTTATACAAAAGATAATTTTTCTCTT
>JALVWI010000181.1 GCA_027038335.1 Campylobacterales bacterium
TAAGGCTTGGAGTGATGAAAAGCATGTAGAACTATTTAGAGAAAAATATAGGACAAATTTTGAGATAGCAAGAGATATACTAGGTGTAAAATTGCCTGAGGCTACTTTTTATATTTGGCTTGAAGTAGAAGATGATATAGAATTTACTAAAAATTTATATAAAGAGAAAAATATAAAAGTAATTCCCGGAAGTTTTCTCTCAAGAGAGGGTGAGGGTAAAAAAAATGTAAGGATTGCTTTAGTGCAGAGCAAAGAGAAAACTAAAGAGGCACTAAAACGCATAAAGGATTATATTGGCTAAGATTCATTTTATAGGCATTGGCGGTATCGGTCTTTCGGCACTTGCAAGATTTTTGCATAAAGAGGGTCATAATATAAGCGGTTCAGATATAAAAGAGACCCATATAACAAGAGCATTGAAAAGTGAGGGTATCATAGTAAATGTACCTCATGCAAAAGAGAATATCATAGATCAAGATATGGTTATATATTCTGCTGTTATCAAAGAGGATAATGTAGAGTATCAAGAAGCAACAAAAAAAGGTATAAAAACTTTCTCAAGAAAAGAGGCTTTAAAATTTATCCTAAAAGATAAAAAAGTTTTTGCTGTTGCCGGAGCTCATGGGAAAAGTACGACTAGTGCAATTCTTGGAAGTATCATAGACGGCAGTATGCTAATAGGAGCTGAAAGCAACCAATTTGGCTCCAATATGAGATATATCAAAGGCGATGATTTGGTATTTGAGGCTGATGAGAGTGATGAGAGCTTTTTAAACTCCAACCCATATCTAGCCATAGTTACTAACTGTGAACCCGAACACATGGAGTACTATAACCACGACTTAAAGAGATTTTATCAAGCTTATGAAAAGTTTTTAGATATAGCAAAAGTTAGAGTCATAAATGCTGAAGATGAATATCTCTCAACTTTAAAGATAGATGCCATCAGACTTTACCCTTCAATTGATATAACTGATATAAATTATATAGTTGAAGAAAATAGACCTTATACATCTTTTAATCTTAAAGATTTTGGAGAGTTTAAAGTTTTCGGTATAGGCGAACATGTAGCACTTGATGCATCTTTGGTGATACTTGCCGCAATATATGAGGGCTTAGAGGTCGAAACTATCAGGGAAAAATTAAAAGGCTACAAAGGAATAAAAAAGAGATTTGATATACTTGTAAGTGATGATAAAAAAGCTATCATAGATGACTATGCACACCATCCTACCGAGATAGAAGCCACTTTAAAATCAGCTAAAAAATTTGCAACTCTTATGGGGTATAAAAATGTAAATGCTATATGGCAACCGCATAAATATTCAAGAGTATTGGATAATCTTGAGAGATTTAAAGAGTGTTTTAAAGATGTGGATAAGCTAACAATTTTGCCTGTATGGAGTGCCGGTGAAAAAGAGGTGGAGATAGACTTTGAGAGTTTATTTAAAAAGTATAGTCCAAGATTTGCCGATAAAGTCCTAAGAGAGGAAGATAAACTAAAACTTATAAAAGATGATAAGTGTATAGATGAGTTTGACGGTGAACTTATCATAGGTTTTGGTGCAGGGGATTTGACTTATCAGTTAAGAGGGAAAAATTAGGATTTAGGATTTAGGATGAAGGATTTAGGATTTAGAGTGAAGGTAGGAATTGACTGATATTATTTCAAAATTGGATTTAAAGGAGTTTATTGACTCTTTTAATACTTTTTTATCTAGGGAAAAACCTCTTTTTATTGAGGGCGATACAAAGCTTCACTACTCATATATAAAAGAGCTTTCAAAGTATGAGTTTAACTCTCCCCCGAGCGTTCCTTCTTTTAAAACTTATCTAATGCACTTAAAAAAACTTGGAACTTTGAAGCTATACGAGATATATGATTTTATCAAAGTTTTAAACTATTTTATTTATCTTAAAAAAGTGGGTTTTGAAGATAAATTGTTTGAATGGATAAGCAAGATAAATATACCTGAAGAGATAGATAAGATAAGAGGATATTTTGATGAAGACGGTGAGCTTAAAAGTGATATAGATGATGAACTTTTAAGTGTAGATACCTCTTTAAAAAGAGTAAAAGAGGAGTTAAGATCAGCCCTAAAAAGAGTCTTAAACTCCCATAAACTGACACCTTATCTAGCGGATACTCAGATACACTATCTTCAAAATGAGGAGTGTTTGCTAGTTCGCGGCGGTTTTAATCATATCTTAAAAGCTTCAGTTATAGGTAGAAGTTCAGGCGGTTTTTTTTATGTAGTACCTGAGAGTGTTAAAAAGATAAAAGATAGACAAAAAGAGTTGCTAAGCAAAAAAGAGCAGATAAGATATAGATATGAGAAGAAAATATCATCTATCTTTAGTAAATTTTTAA
>JALVWI010000182.1 GCA_027038335.1 Campylobacterales bacterium
ATTTAGAGTTAAACCGTCCACTCTTTAATCTTTTAAAACCAGAAGAGTTTGGTATTGAACTTAGTGAAACATTCCAAATTCACCCAGAGCAGTCAACCTCAGCACTTGTAGTCTATCATCCTGATGCGACCTATTATAATGTCTAAATCAATAACCTTTGTCCTATCTTTAATAAAGATTGTTGTAAAATAAATCTCGATTCAATATCGTAAAATGGAGAGACAATGCTAGAGACTGCACATATATTAATTGTCGATGATGTTATTGATAATATTCAAGTTGCTATGAATATTTTAAAAGAGGATGGATATAATTTCTCTTATGCCAAAAATGGTACAAATGCACTAAAGCTTATAAAAGAGCAGAGTATTGATTTGATACTTTTAGATATTATGATGCCTGGAATAGATGGCTATGAGGTAGCTAGTCAGCTTAAAAACGATCCAAGAACTATAGATATTCCCATCATTTTTGTTACAGCAAAAACTAATATAGACTCTCTTGAAAAAGCCTTTAAAAATGGTGGAATTGATTACATCACAAAACCTTATCATGCAGAAGAATTACTAGCAAGAGTAAAAACTCACCTTGAACTCTATTTTGCAAAACAAATTTTACGACAACACAATCTCTCTTTAGAGATAAAACTTCAAAAAAGTCAAGAGAGAATGTTAAGTGAACTTGAAGAGACACAAAAAGAGATTATTTACACTTTAACAGGATTAATGGAATCTTTTTCAGATGAAACAGGAAAACATGTGCGTCGAGTTGCAAAATATTCACGCTTATTAGCAAAATACCATCCTGCTCTTAGTCAAGAGGATGAAAGAGTCCTTTACGAAGCTGCTCCTATGCATGATATAGGTAAACTTGCAATGCCTCCTGAAATTCTTCATAAAAAAGAAAAATTGACTGAACAAGAGTTTCAAATCATAAAGACGCATACAACCAAAGGGCATGAATTTCTTAAAAATAATAAACGAAAGGTACTTAGGGCTGCTGATATTATTGCTTATGAACATCATGAAAAATGGAATGGTAAGGGGTATCCACAAGGTTTAAAGGGTGAGAATATTCATATTTATGGTCGTATTGTTGCACTCGCTGATGTTTTTGATGCACTGACACATAATCGAGTCTATAAAGATGCATGGAGCATAGGTGATGCTACCAAATATATAAAAGAGCATAGTGATACACAATTTGATCCTGAAATAATAAATATATTCTCTGAACATCTTGAAGAGTTTATAGATATTGCTAATTTTTCTTAAAATATGAAAAAACTCTTTTTACTCTTCGCTCTCTTCTTTGTTACTATCTCTTATGCAGATACCTCTCTTAACCTCACATCACAAGAAAAACTATATATCAAACAACATCCTGTAATTCATTTTGTAGTAGATCCAGACTGGGCACCTTTTGAGTTTGTAGATAGTAAGGGAGAGTATCAGGGGATAGTAAAAAATTACCTCGATTTGATTTCTAAAATAAGTGGTTTAACATTTAAAAGAACAAAAACCACTTCATGGCAAGAGTCCAACAAGCTCATTAAAAATCATCAGAGCGATATGTACTCGTGTGTTACAGAAACACCAAAACGAAAAAAGTTGATGTATTTTAGTAAGCCCTATCTTATTTTTCCATATGTGGTTGTAACAACAATTGACAAACCATTTATTGAAAACTTAAAAAGTCTAAATGACAAAACAATAGTGGCGATTAAAAGGTATGCCATTACTGAAAAGCTCCAAAAGGAACACCCTGAGATTAAACTATTGCTTGTAAACAATATTCAAGAGGCTCTTAAAACTGTTTCACAAGGAAAAGTATATGGTTTTGTTTCACTACTTTTTACAGCCTCGTATAACATTAATAAATATGGTTTTAGCAATCTTAAAATCGCTGGGAGATTAGATGAAAAAAGTAAGCTCTCTATCGCTATTAGAAAGGACTGGGGAGAGGAGAGCGTAACTATAATCAACAAAGCATTAGCTCATCTCTCTCAAAAACAGAAAGAACAGATAACAAACAAATGGATTTCGATCAAAGTAAACAAAGAGATTAATTACACAATTTTATGGATTGTACTTGGTGTTAGTGCATTGATTATTTTGATTATTTTGTATTGGATACAAAAATTACAAACAGAAATTAAAAGACGAAAGGTTATTGAAGAACAACTATCTATACAACAGCAACAATTCATCGCAATGGTAGGAAATATACCATGATGTGGCTACACTTATTCATACTTAGAATATTTAGCGATTCTAAGATAAAATATCAGTATGAATAAGGATAAAAGTAAGATGAGAAATAGCAAATATACAAGAGAGTTTAGAGATTCTAGTGTA
>JALVWI010000183.1 GCA_027038335.1 Campylobacterales bacterium
TTTGCACTATCTATACTAGCAGCTTGGCAATATGCAAAAAAAGAGAAAAGAAAGTATAAAACACTTGGTGCAAAATATGAAGAGCTTTATACTCAAACACTTCAAATGATAGATGAACTTGAAGAAGCAAACTGTATAAAAAAAGATGACTTATGGATAATGGAATCAGATGAGCATATCAAAGCTTAATATCTCTTATAAATGGGATAAAAAAACATATATTCAAGGTAGTAAAAGTCTATATTATGACTTGTTGAGAAATTCTCCTAAAAGATTTATAGGATGGTTTTTTATAGGACTTTCTCAGTTTGGTTTGGTAGCTTTTTATAAAAAAGGTGCTTTTGGACTTTTACTGATATCGACTATTTTTTTGATCTATTGGTATATTTTAAGATGGCAGATACGAAAACTTTTACTCATAAATGCTTTTAATAAATCTCCGCTAAAAGATAAAACTATCCAAATAGAACTTGACGATAAAGTTATCACAATTAACCAAAATCCAATAAAATGGAGTGATATTCAAAGAGTTTTACTTGAAAATGTAGGCTTTTTGCTATATTATAATGATGAATTTATCTTTATTCCAAAAAGTGCTTTTGATGAAGATAGTGAAAAAGAATTTTTAAAAATTATAAAGAAAAAACTGAAAGAAAAAGTGATAGATGATAGAAGAAAGTAAATTCTTCTATCTATAGCTTCATTACTTACTGATGGTTCTGTTTTGCTTCTTGCAAAGCTTCTATAAGTTCGTCAAGATTTTCATAAGGTATATGAGCTTTCCAATCAGGCTCATCTATATCACCTTTTAAAGATATACCTATACTTACGACAGGGTTTGATTCTTTACCGTAAGGTTCATTTATATGTGCTACAGAAACTAATCCTTTTTTAGTTCCGGCCAATGCAAATGTTTTTATGATTTTGTGTTCTCCACCCATTTTTTCTCCTATTGAATTATTTGATTAATTTTGATATTTTCGCTTGTAGTTTTAGCCACTCTTTTTGAAGTGTCAATGGAAATCCTCCATACACTTTACCTCCCTCTATACTTTTTGTTACTCCGCCTCTAGCAGCAATAGTAGCAAAATCTCCGATCTTAAGATGTCCTGCGGTAGCACTTTGTCCACCCATGACGACATTTCTTCCAAGTTCACTAGAACCTGACAATCCAACTTGAGAAACAAGTATAGAATTTTCTCCTATGATACAATTATGTCCTATCTGGACAAGATTGTCTATCTTGCTTCCTTTTTTGATGATAGTTGAACCGAAAACAGCTCTATCAACTGTACAATTTGCTCCTATCTCCACATCATCTTCCAATACAACATTGCCGTTATGATATATCTTGATATGTCTGCCGTCTTGCATATGGGCATATCCAAAGCCGTCACTTCCTATAACACTTCCTGCGTGAATAATGCAATTATCCCCGACAATAGTATCATTATAAATAGTAACATTAGGATATATTGTACATTCATTACCTATGATCACATTTTCACCTATAACTGCACCGGGCAAAATAGTACAATTTTTTCCTATCTTACTGTTTGACCCGACAACAGCTTTATCAGAAACTCTAGCACTTGTATCAATATCAGGTTTTACAAATTTTTTAGAAAGCAAATCTTTTTTGAAGTATTTACTTGCATAAGCCATATAAAGGTATGGATTATCGCATTGTAGAGCTACAGAATCTTTTGGCACAAAATTTAAAAAATCTTTTGTAACAAAAACAGCTCCGGCTTTTGTATCTTTGAGATCCTCAATATATTTTTTAGAAGTAATAAAACTTATATCATTTTGACTTGCATGCGGCAAATCTTTTATACTATTTACATCCATATCTTTTTCAACAGTATTTAAACCTATCTTTTTAAGAAGTATATTTAGTTTCATTATCTCTCCATAGCCACTGAGCCGCTTCTTACTATGTCTATAGGAGAATATTTACTCATAGCTTCTATAAAATGCCCTACCCTACTACTATCATCTGCAACCATTACGATAATAAAATCTTTACTAGCATTAGCAACTGTACCGTTATAGGCTTTTAAAATCGCATCAAGCCCATTAAAGTCATTATTTAGTGGAAGTTTGACCAAAGCCATCTCTTTTTCCACAAAGTCACACTTTTCTATAACTTTATAAGTAGGTATAAGTTTATGGAGTTGTTTTACGATTTGTTCGATAACTCTTTCGCTTCCTTGTGTAACGATAGTAAATCTAGAAAATTCAGTATCAGGTATAGGAGCAACTGTCAATGACTCGATACTATACCCTCTTCCTGCAAAAAGTCCTGAAATCCTTGAAAGAACACCATCATCACTAAGAGTTATTACCGATAT
>JALVWI010000184.1 GCA_027038335.1 Campylobacterales bacterium
TTCAATAGATATTTATACATTTCATCTTGGTTGTTTGCAGTTTTGATTGCCAAAAAAGGCAGCTCCATAAAATAGACTTCATTTGCTACAACACTAGGAGTTACGATGGCAAATTTGCTTTGATTGACCAATTTTGCTATTTTGTTAGAGTTGATATATAGTTTGACATAGCTTTTCTCTTTTATATAAGATTGTAACTCTTTTAGATTTGTATTGGCTGTTGTTGTAACAAGGGCTATTTTAAAATAACTTGGAATAATCTCTAAAAGTTGAATGTTTAGGTTTTTAGTATCCGCTCCACCCATTGCTATAAATATATCATAAATTTTTTCTCGTTTTATCGCTTTTTCTTTTATAAATTCCTCTCTTAAAAGTGTATATTTTTCCCCACATCTAAGTTCGCAATATTTTGGCACTAGATCCTTATACCTCTTTTCATCTGCATAAATATTGTGATTTAAGAGTATATTACAGTGATGTTTTTCATAAGTATCATCTAAAACCATAATTGATAATTGAGGATTGAGAATGGATAATTGTTTTTCATACTTATTGTCTATATCATAATGATCTATGACTATCATATCAATGTTATATTTTTTTATAACTTCATCCAACTCTTTTATATCATTTGATTTTAAAAGCTCTATTTTATAACCCGCTTCAATAATTTTATTATTTATATTTCCTTTTAAATCTTGCACCGCAAAAATAATATTGTCATCTTTAAACTCTCTTTTAACTAAAACCAAATCTCTTACGATATGACCTGTGCCGATGATAGATGAGGAATCAGCTCTAAAAAGTATATTCATTTTAAAACTTCTTCAATTTTTTAAAATATAGACTAAGACACCCATTTTCAACTTTTGCTCCTAAACTTGCTAAATATTTTTTATTTTGCTATAATGAATAGTGAAATTCGACACTAGTCGCTCCCCCTCTCTTTTGAGAGTGGGGTTACTACTCCACAATATCTATCTACCAATTTTCTAAACTGTTTGTGCGAAAGGGTTGCAAGTCTATACTTTATCCTTTTGCTATCAAATGTTCTAGATTGCAAAAGTAGTGCACAATTTTCTCTATTTTTAAAATGAACTGTATGGAAAAAATACCCACTTTTTATTTTACTGCTTAGGGGTATGCCTAAAAATAGGTATTTGTTATACTTTTTTATCACAACAACCGGTCTTAAAAACTCATCTGATTTTCCATATTGCTCATAGCCGATATTTTGTCCGATAGAGATAAATAGTATATCTCTTTCGTTAAAATGGATATATTTTTTTTGCTCGATCTCTTTTTTTAATTCATTCCATTTATCAAAAGTATTTGGAAAAAGAGTTTTATACATCAACTCCGCTCTTTTAAAATCCTCTAGAGTATCTATATCTTGCACAAGATATCGTGGTAGTATGATAGGTATGGAGTCTTTTCCAAAAGGAATATCACTACTTTTACACCCTAACTTTTTCCAGCTAAACTGTCCGGCATCATGATAAGCCTCTTCTAAATCTTGACTTCTTTTTGGAAAATTTTCCTTCCAAAACATTTCACATCTATTATCTTTTGTTATTCTAAAACTTCTCCATATAGGATACTCAAAATTTGTCACACTAAAACTCCCGCAAGCATCACTATCTTTTAAAGCTTCATACCCTTTTATGATATACTCTTTTTGCAAAAATGGAGCTGTTGCGTATATCATGCATAGATAATCATAATATTCACCACCTTCTTGCAATGTATCTATCGTATGCTCTACAACCGCACCGACATGCGTCATATCATCAGCTAACTCTTTGGGTCTTTTTAAAACTTCAGCACCATATTTTTTTGATACCTTTGCTATCTCTTCATCATCGGTTGATACTACCACTTTTTCAAAAAGTTTACTCTCAAGAGCAACCTTTATAGAGTAGGCTATGAGCGGTTTTCCGCAGAAGAGTTTTATATTTTTTTTAGGTATTCGTTTGCTTCCTCCTCGTGCGGGAATGACGCATAAATTTTTCATATAAATATCTATCCTATTTGATTATATTTTTCTACAACTTCCGATAAAGTATCAGCTACAAACTTAGCATCTTCCATTGTCATCTTTTGATGGCACGGAATACTTATCTCGCTTTTATAAAAATTATCTGCCTTTTTTAGAATTGTTTTTCCAAATTTTTCTTTATAAAAACTGTTTTGATATATAGGTTTGTAATGCACTTGAACTCCTATATCTCTTTTTTGCAACTCTTTAAATATCTCCTCTTTTTTTTGGTAAAGAGGCGGAATAATAGTGATCGGATATAAGTGTCTTGAACTTTTTTGGTTTTTATCTATTTTTTG
>JALVWI010000185.1 GCA_027038335.1 Campylobacterales bacterium
TCTATCTCTTTGGAGTCAATTTCTACTTTTTTAGCTTTTAAAACTCTATCTTCTTGAAGCTTAGCTCTTAAATCCTCATCTTCAAGAGCCAAAATTTGCATAGCAAGATATGCTGCATTTATAGCTCCGGCTTTTCCCATAGCAAGTGTAGCTACCGGCATACCCGCAGGCATTTGCACGGTACTTAAAAGTGCATCAAGCCCGTCAAGAGCTCCTCCTCTTAAAGGTACACCTATGACCGGTTTTGTTGTATTTGCGGAAATTGCTCCTGCCAAATGTGCTGCCATCCCCGCACCGGCTACAAATACTTTTGCTCCTCTAAGCTCTGCATCTTTTACATAGTCATGTGTTCTTTTTGGACTTCTATGAGCTGAAGAGATGATGATCTCATAAGGTACATAAAACTTTTCAAGTATATTAACACACTCTTTCATCACATCATAATCACTTTTACTTCCCATAACAATGGATATAAATTTCATAATTCTTTCCTTAAAAAACTAAATTTTGGTAAACTACACGGCAATACAACAGGATTTGTATTGCCACTATGGATAGCATCATAAATTTTGCCGTTTAGTGTTTCTATCTTATTAAGTTTTAGATACCAATTTTCACCCTCATTAAATACTTGACCTATTTCGTTTTGACAAGCTTTTATCTTGGAATTTATTGGAGCAACTATCTCATACATAATGTTTGGTTCAACTTTATCTTTTGCCAAAAAAGTTTTACCCTCTTCATTTATCATAGCATATACTTGATGAGTACCTTGGCTTATAGACTCTTCAAGATTTTGTTCACTTTGCTTTTGATACGGTCTTTTTACAAGATAACCGTCATTAAAACCTCTATGTTTTGTTGTTTCAAGCTCTTTTTCATACTTTTTAGCATCAAATTTTCCATTGAAATAATCATCTATCGCCATCCTATAAGCTTTAGTAGCGATTGCTACATAATATGGACTTTTTGTTCTACCTTCTATCTTAAGAGAATCCACAACCCCGCTTTTTAATATCTCATCTACATAGTTTGAAAGGTTCAAATCTTTTGCATTCATTATATGAGTACCGTTTTCATCTTCTTCAAGTTTTAAAAGTGTACCGTTTTCTTTATTTTCGGCATAAAGAGTATAAGGAAATCTACAATCATTAGCACAACTTCCCCTGTTCGGTACTCTTCCGCTTTGAAGAGAGCTTATAAGACATCTACCGCTATATGCAAAACACATAGAACCGTGAACAAATATCTCAAACTCCATATCCGGTACATATTTTTTTATCTCTTTTAAATCTTTCAAACTTACTTCTCTAGCTACTATGATCCTTTTTACACCGGCTTCTTTGTAAAACAAGGCATCTAAATAATTCATCACATTTGCCTGAGTTGAAAGATGCAAAGCAATATCCGGCGCTATCTCTTTTGCAAGTCTGACAACTCCGGGGGTAGAAACTATAAAAGCATCGGGCTGCATATCAGCCATTTTTTGCATATGTTTTTTTAAAAGTTCTATTTGAGAATTAAATGGAAAACCATTGATAGTAACATATATCTTTTTACCCATTTTATGAGTATATTCTACTGCCTCTTCAAAGCTTTCATAATTAAACTCTTTAGAACTTCTAGTTCTTAGTGAAAAATGACTCACCCCCGCATATACTGCATCAGCACCATATTCCAATGCAATTTTTAATTTTTCTAAATTACCTGCGGGTGAAAGTAACTCTACATTTTTATCCACTAAATATCCTCTAGTTATTTTTTTCCGAGACTCTCTATCAAAGCTTCTATATCATCATTGCTCACAACATCCTCAGTTGATGTATCACCGGCTATATGAACTGCAGAGCTTACTCTTTTTATGTCATCTTTTTCAGCTGAAAATAAAGAGTTCATGTAACCTGCTAAGGTTCTTATGACATTTATAACTCTTTCTATTTTTTGTCTATGAATATCTTGATACTGCATGATATCCATGATCATCATGATCTCATCACTAGACATTTGGGCATTTGAGATAAGGTCATTTATCTTGTCTATGGCTTCTTTGTTTGATTCTAGTCTCTCTTTAAATATATCAATATGAGGAAATTTGCCGACTAGTTTTTCAAAAATTTCTACATCTTTTTGAGCAACTTCTAAAACTTCGTTGGCATTATTTTCAACTTGCATGATAAAGTCGCTTATAGCTTCAAGTTTATCAAAAATCTCTGTAGCTTTTACCTCTGAGTCCCTAGTAACATCATCAAGTTGCTCTACAACCTTATGATCCTCAGTTGGAGGCGGAGGAGGCCATGAAGTCTTGCCGTCAAGTTTATAATCACTTGTATCATCGCTCTTTTCATCCTCTTTTGTCTCTTCTTGTACTTCATTGGTTTCTTCATCAGATTCTTCTTTGGTCTCTTTTTCTTCCAAATCATCATCAAAGCCTTCAGACATCAACGCATCTAATTCTTCTTGGGTCATCTTTTTCTCCTCATATCAATATATAAAATAAATCCCTTATATATTGATTAATAGAAATATTCGTTATATTATATTATAATTTTAATTAAATTAAAATTGAGGATATATATACTAATGATAGTAGATCTACACAACCACACTACACTTTGTAACCACGCCGAAGGCAAAAATGAAGAATATGTAAAAAAAGCTATTCAAAACGGTACAAAATATTTTGGTTTTAGTGACCATGCTCCTATGGAATTTGATAAAAAGTATCGTATGAGTTTTGAGCAAATGCAAGAGTATGAAAAAAATATAAAAAAACTTCAAATAAAATACAAAGATGAGATAACTATCCTTTTGGGATATGAAGTTGATTTTTTAGAAGGTTACTTGGATGCAAGAGTGTTAAATGCAAAAGTTGACTATCTTGTAGGTTCAGTGCATTTTTTAAAGGGGTGGGGTTTTGACAATCCTGAGTTTATCGGTCATTATCACTCAAAAGATATAGATAAAATTTGGCAAGAGTATTTTGAAGCCATAGTTCAAATGGCAAGGAGTGGTCATTTTGATGTTATAGGACACATAGATCTTATAAAAGTTTTCAATTATCTTCCTAAAAAAGAGATAAAGCATATCGCTCATCGAGCCATACAGGAGATAAAAAAAGCTGATCTAGTAGTAGAATTAAATAGTGCGGGACTTAGAAAACCCTGTCATGAGATATATCCCGGAAATTCTATAATGGAACTTTTAAGTGAGTATAATGTACCTATAACTTTCTCTTCAGATGCTCACAAACCGCAAGATGTAGGATATGCCAAGGATCAACTAATAGCTTATGCCAAAAGTTATGGGTATAGCAAATGTGCATATTTTATACAAAGAGAGAGAGAATTGATTAATTTTTAATCTATTTTTTTATCAATTTTATATATCAAGTATGCTACAATATAGAAAAATTTTTAAGGAGTATATATGGGAAAATTTGTAAACTCTATAGCTGAATTCTATGAATTTTGTGATGAGAATGAGGTTAAATTTGTTGATTTTAGGTTTACTGATATAAAAGGTGCTTGGCATCATATCACTTACAACCTAAGTGCGGTAAGTGAAGAAATGTTAACTGCCGGTATTCCGTTTGACGGAAGCTCTATCGAAGCTTGGCAGCCTATCAATGAGTCAGATATGATACTAAAGCCTGATGTACCGACTGCTTTTATGGATCCATTTACTGCTGATCCTACTATCATCGTTTTTTGTGATGTTTTTGACATATACAAAGGTGATTTGTATGAAAAATGTCCAAGAAGTATAGCAAAAAAAGCTCTTGCTTATCTAAGAGAGTCCGGTCTTGGCGATGAAGCATATTTTGGACCTGAAAATGAATTTTTTATCTTTGATAATGTCAGGATAAAAGATGATATAAATGCAGCTTCTTATGAAGTTGATACGGTAGAGGGCGAATGGAATGATAATGCAAATTTTGTAGATGATTTAAATACAGGTCATAGACCTAGAACAAAAGGTGGTTATTTTCCTGTAGCTCCTATCGATTCTACGGTAGATCTTAGAGCTGAAATGATGCAAGTTTTAGAAGATGTCGGTCTTGAAGTTACACTAGGACACCATGAAGTTGCTCAAGGACAAGCTGAAATGGGTGTTAAATTTGGTGACATCATTGAAGCAGCGGATAATGTTCAAAAGTATAAATATGTTGTTAAAATGGTAGCACACTTAAACGGTAAAACTGCTACATTTATGCCAAAGCCTCTTTTTGGAGACAACGGTAACGGTATGCATACTCACCAATCTATCTGGAAAAACGGAAAAAACCTTTTTTATGATAAAAACGGATATGCCAACATAAGCGAAACAGCAAGACACTATATAGGCGGTATATTTAAGCATGCTCATGCGGTTGCAGCTTTTACAAATGCTTCAACTAACTCTTACAAGAGATTGATACCCGGATTTGAAGCTCCAAGTATTTTAACATTCTCTAGCCAAAACAGATCTGCAAGTTGTAGGATACCTTACGGTTCTAGTGAAGGTGCAACTAGGATAGAGATGAGATTTCCTGACAATACAGCTTGTCCTTATCTAGCTTTTGCCGCTATGCTTTTAGCAGGACTTGACGGTGTCAAAAATAAATATGAACCGGTTGGTCCAATGGATGAAGATTTGTTTGAGTTATCTCTTGCAGAGATAAGAAAAAAAGGCATACCTCAAATGCCTCATACTTTAAGAGAAGCACTTGAATCGCTTATCAAAGATAATGACTTTTTAAAACCTGTTATGAGCGATCTTTTTATAGATACTTATCAACACTACAAGTTTGAAACACAAGTATGGCCTGATGAGGCTAGACCTACAGCATTTGAGTTTAAGACTACATACTCTTGCTAACTTTTAAAGGGGTAGATTATCGTCTGCCCCTTTTTTATCATTAAAATATCAGCTTATTTGTTTGATCAGCATTACTGTTTTGTTTTGGCGGTTTAGATATATCCGTAAAGTAGTATGTTCTATTTCCTTTTGTAAATTTTCCCACCCCTTTTGGTATAGGAAATTTTCTTCTAGTTTCTGGATGAAGTTCTAAATATCTACTCATAAAATACTTAAATGCGGGTGCTGCCGCTCTACCTCCGGTCTCTCTTTTTGCCATAGGAGTATTGTTGTCATTTCCATACCAAGTGACAACTTCAATATCAGGAGAAAATCCACAAAACCATGCATCTACAAAATTATTTGTTGTACCTGTTTTTCCCGCAGTCTCCAATCCTTTTATACGAGCATTTCTACCTGTTCCTCTTAAAACAACATTTTTCAATATATCTACCATTAAAAATGCTTGTTTTGGATCATTCACAACTTTCAAGATAGGCTTAAATAATTCTTCATCTCCATATCTATTGACTATCTTTGTAATAAGTAAAGGTTTTGCCATTTTTCCATAATTGGAAAAAAGTGTATATTTTCCTGCAAATTCATACGGAGATATACCAAAACTTCCTAGAGCGATAGACAAATCATAAGGAACACCTTTGAAACCTAGGAAATTTAAACTCTTATATACATTTTCTAAGCCAAGTGCATTTACAAGATTGATAGTAGCTAGATTCCTTGAATGTACTAATGCATCTTCAAGTGTTATCATCCCTTCAAAGTTATTTTCATAATTTCTCGGCGTCCAATCTTTATCTTTTTTTTCATCTTTATAAACTCTTGAAATATCAGGTATTAAAGTTGCTTCATTGTATCCTGTATTTAGTGCAAGTTGATAAATAAACGGTTTTATGCTAGAACCCGGCTGTCTCTTACTTTGTATAGCACGATCATACTTGCTTTTTTTATAATCCACTCCACCTACAAGCGCATATACTTTTCCGGTATGATTATCCATGACAACCATTGCACCGTTTAAAGTAGAATCGGTCTCTTTTTTAGATCTTTTTAGTATTTGTTCATAGCCAAATTTTAAAGCTTTTTTAGCTAAATGTTGAAGTTGCAAATCTATACTAAGATATATCTTATAACCGCCTGTTTTATAATCTTTATATTTTTTTGAAATTTTTTTTACAACTTCATCAACAACATAAGGGGCTTTATTTTGACTAAGAGTATCATCATATACCACAGGTTTTGAAGCCAATGCTTTTTCATACTTCTTTTTATCAATCCATCCAAGTGTATAAAGTCTATTTAAAACCATATTGGCTCTTGCGGTTGAAAGGTCATAATGTTTAGCAGGATTATAGGCACTTGGAGCTTTCGGCAATCCCACAAGCATAGCTATCTCTTTTAAACTAAGTTCAGATAAATTTTTATGAAAGTACCCTTCGCTAGCTGTTTTAATACCATAATAACCATGTCCAAAATAGACTTGATTTAGATATCTTTCTATGATTTGCTCTTTTGTAAGTACGGCATCTACTCTGATAGCCAACATTGCCTCTTTTATTTTTCTCATTATAGTTTTATTTCTAGTTAGTAATGTATCTTTGACAAGCTGTTGTGTTAAGGTGCTTGCTCCCTCAACAAACTTCATAGCTTTTATATCCTTTATAGCAGCTCTAAAAATAGCTTCAGGATTTATCCCGCTATGCTCAAAAAAGAGAGTATCTTCTATAGCGACCAATGACTCTATAACACGAGGAGGAATATCTTTGTATTTGACATAAATTCTATTTTCTTTATCAAATATATTGGCTACAAGCTTACCGTTTCTGTCAAATATCTGTGTTGTCAATTTTGGAGAATAATTGATAATCTTATAAGCTTCAAACCTTATATCGGAGTAAATTTTCAATAAAAATATTCCAACTCCGACAATAAGAATGATAAACAATGATACAATATATTTTAGCATCTAAACTCTCTATTTTTAAAATTTGCCTCAATAAGTTTTTTAGTGTACTCTTCTTTTGGATTTGAGAGTATATCGTCAATTTTTCCTGATTCTATAATTTTTCCTTTATGAATAACTGCAATATTGTCACATAACAAAAGCGTAGAGTTTATATCATGTGTAACAAAAAGTATTTTAAACCCTATCTCTTTTTGGAGATATTTGATAAGTTCCAATATTTGTTCTTTAAGTTCACTATCAAGTGCGGTAGTCGGCTCATCCAATAAAAGCATTTTCGGTTTATGAGAAAGTGCGATAGCAATGATAACCCTTTGAAGTTGACCACCGCTTAACTCGCTTGGAAATCTATCTTTCAACCAAGATTCCAATCCTACCATTTTTAAAAATTTATCTATTTCACTATCTTTTGTAAAAAAATTTCCTTTTATTTTTGTCATAGGTGAAAGAGAAGTAAAGGGATTTTGCGGTACCAAAACCACACTTTTACCTTTTTGCAATTTATACTCCCACTGATATTGAAGTTTTGATGTCAAATTTGATGGCAGCATTCCAAGAAGTGCTTTTAAAGTCAAACTTTTTCCACTTCCACTTTGTCCTACAAGTGCAAAAGAGTTTTCTATCTCAAATGATATATCTACTAAAGCTTTTTCATTATCAAATATTTTTAATTTGGAACATTTAAAGCCCATTACTTATCTCATTCTTAATAATTTTCAATATTTTACCAAAACCTTTCTCCTTAATTCTAGGAATTATCCTCAGTATCGGTTTATTTACCGTAGGTGGTCTGATAGCACCGACTAAAAAACCTTTTTGCAAAAGCTTTTCTTTTATTTTGAGAGCATCAACAGAACTTTTTATCTCTATGACCAAAATCAAACTCTTTATATTTTGATGTAATATTTTTTTTATCTTTTGTTTTCTATTTCTGATAAATTTTTTATATTTGTTTATATTTTTTTGGATATACAACAATCCTTCATAAGCCAATGCTATATCAAAAACAGATGGTGCGGTAGTATAGATAGTAGCCTTAGCACGATTGCATAAAAAATCATATATTTCATTTGAGCTTAATACATAAGCTCCATAACTACCTAAAGCCTTTCCGAGTGTTCCCATCTTTATATGATTTGTTTTAGGCTTTATATCAAAATATTCAAAAACTCCTAAAAGGTTTTTTCCTAAAACTCCTACGCTATGAGCTTCATCTACTACAAGTAAAGCTTGATATTTATCTGCTATATTAAAAATCTCAGGATTTATCAAGTCTCCACTCATAGAGTAAACCCCCTCAACCCCTATGATAACTCTACCATTTTTAGTGATTTTATACTCTTTTATCTTTTTTTCCAAATCTTTAGCATCATTATGTAAAAATTTGACAACTTTTGCCTCATTTAACTCACATGCCAAAAGTCCGCTAGCATGAAACTCTTCATCAAACAAAAGCAAATCACCTCGTCTTGGAAGTGCCTCAAATATAGAGAGATTTGCCAAAAAACCGCTACCTACACATAAAGCTTTTTCAAACCCGTTAAGCTTGGCAACATACTTTTCAAACTCTTGGTGTATAGGATGATAACCGTTAACTAGAGTTGAAGCTTTAGGAGAGTGAAATTTATATCTTTTAACTCTTCTGTAAGCTTTTTTTAAAAGCTTCTTTTTTCTTGAAAGTCCAAGGTAATCATTGGAAGCAAAATCTTTCAAGTTTTCATCAAAAACAACTCTATTTCTATATCTGTTTGCTCTTTTTATAGCCTTTAACTCTTTTAGATAAAAAGATGATGAAGTATTTTCCCTAAGCTCCAAATTCTCCACTTATATTTGTCCCTATTTTTCTAAAAAAGGTAATAGTTTCTCTATCTGAAGCCCTTTAGCCGTACTTTCAAGTCCTATAACTTCTTTTATATATTTTTTACAAAATCCTTCCACCATACAAGCTCCCGCTTTATCTCTCCACTCACCGCTTTTTAGATAATTTTCCAAATCTTTTTCATCAAATTTCTCAAAGATATACTTTGTCTGAGATAGGTCGGTAAAACTAAACTCTTTACTTTTATACATTATGCAAGTTAGTATGGATACTTCATTGCCGCTCTGCTTTAAAAGTATCTCTTTGGCATCTTTTTCATTTTTTGCTTTTCTTAGTATTTTATCTTTAGTGGATACAACTGTATCGGCACAAAGCAAAGGAGTATCAAGCCCGTAAGTTTGCTCACAAATTTCCATCTTGCCTTTACAAGCCAAATAAACAAAACTTTTTGCTTGGTTAGTTTTTATGCTCTCTTCATTAAAGCTACAACTCTTCTGTTTAAACTCTATACCGAAACTTTGAAGTATCTTTGCTCTTGTTGGAGATGAGGAAGCAAGTATAAACATTATAATCCCCTTAAAATAACACCGAAATAGATAGCCACAAATCCCAAAAATATATTGAGCGGTAAAAGATAATTGCTTATAGTAAATATACTCTCATCCGTACTTTCAATATCTCCTTTTAAAAATTGTCTTTGTGCCGCATTTCTTTTTTTATAAATGTAGATAAAATTCAATGCCATCAAAGTCCAAACGGCCTCTTTTATATGAATAAGTATATACAATGAAGGTAAAGAGTGCCTAAAGTCAAGCCCCAAACTCATAAAAGCTCCGGTTATTGCCAAAAGAAACATAAAAAGCATAGCAAAACTTAACAATCTTTGCATGATTTCGAGTGTTTTAGCAAGTCTTAATTTAACATCTTGAATATGAAGCATGGTAGGAGCTACAACAAATTTAAAAACTATCATACCTCCTATCCAAATAACAGCTGAAATGATATGCAAAAATACAATATATCTACCATAGCTAGTAAAAAAATCTATAAAAAATTCTCTCATGACTCGTAATTCGTGATTAGTAATTCGTGATTAGTAATTATCTTTCCTTCTGCCTTCATCTTTCACCCTTCTCCCTTCGCCCTATTTTCCACATACTCCTTAGCTTTTTTGATTGCCTCATCAAGCTTTGAGGCATCTTTCCCGCCGGCTTGAGCAAAATCATCTCTTCCTCCACCGTTTCCACCTAGTGTAGGTGCAACCTCTTTTATCCAAGCTCCAGCTTTTATATCTACATTTTTAACCCCGCTAGCTATCAAAACTTTATCACCTTTTTTTTGAAATAGCATTACGGCAACTTTATCCATTTTATTTTTATATTCATCTATCAAGCTTTTTATATCACCTGCTTCAACTTCAGATACTATAAGATTTACTTCGCCGATTTTTTCAATCTCAACATCCTTTTTAGAGCTATTTAAAAGTTTATTTATCTCAT
>JALVWI010000186.1 GCA_027038335.1 Campylobacterales bacterium
AGATTTGGTTGCTATGTAGGATATAGTGAAGAGTTGGCTCATAAGATAGAAGCAGGTAGTGATATGTTTTTGATGCCTTCACTTTTTGAGCCTTGCGGACTCAATCAGATATACTCTTTAAGATATGGAACTTTACCGATCGTTAGAGCTACCGGTGGACTTGATGATACGATAGTGAACTATGACAAAAAGAGCGATAAATCAAACGGTTTTAAATTTTATGAAGCTAGTGCTCATGCATTGTATCATACCGTAAAATGGGCGGTAGAAGTGTATGAAGAGGAAAAAGATGAGTTTATTAAGATGCAAAAAAGAGCTATGAGAGAGCATTTTAGCTGGATAGATTCCGCTAAAAAGTATCAAGAAGTTTATAAATGGACTATGAGATGATACATCATGATATAACAAGATTTAGTGAATTAGATATTTACCTTTTTAAAGAGGGGACTCATACTAAGCTTTATGATAAATTTGGCGCTCATCTTATGCAAAGAGAGGGTAAGAGAGGAGTCTATTTTTCCGTTTGGGCACCAAATGCCGAATATGTAAGCGTTGTAGCCGATTTTAACCGCTATGATGCTTCAAAGCATCCTTTAAAACTTAGAGATGACGGCTCAGGAATTTGGGAAGGCTTTATCGAAGATGTTAAAGAGGGTATCACTTACAAATATCATATAACTTCAAAGATAGAGGATAAAACTTTTTTAAAAACAGACCCTTACGGTTTTTACTGTGAAAAACCTCCAAAGTCAGCTTCTGTGATATATGATATAGAGGGGTTTAAGTGGAGTGATAAAAAGTGGTTGCAAAAAAGAGGTGAAGTTAATGCTCACGATAAACCGATAAATATATATGAAGTACATCTTGGCTCTTGGAGAAAAAAAGAAAACGGAGAATTTTTAAGCTACAAAGAGGCGGCAAACGAGCTTAGTAAATATGTAAAGTCACTAAATTATACTCACATAGAGCTTATGCCCATTACCGAGTTTCCTTTTGAAGGCTCTTGGGGGTATCAAGTAACGGGATATTTTGCTCCGACTGCCAGATACGGAACTCCAAAAGAGTTTATGGAGTTTGTTGACATCATGCACAAAAACGGTATAGGAGTTATACTAGACTGGGTGCCTTCACACTTTGTTACAGACGGTCATGGACTTAGCAATTTTGACGGCACTTGTTTGTACGAGCATCAAGACCCGCGTCTTGGCTATCATCCCGAGTGGGGAAGTGCTATATTTAACTATGGAAGAAATGAAGTAAGAGCATTTTTGATAAGTAGTGCTTCGTTTTGGTTTGAAAAGTATCATATAGACGGTATCAGAGTAGATGCGGTTGCTAGTATGCTATATTTAAACTATGCAAGAAAAGATGGAGAGTGGATACCAAACAGATACGGCGGAAATGAAAATCTCGAAGCGATAGAGTTTTTGAAGCAGTTAAACTCTTCAGTTTACGGTGAATTTAAGGACATTGTAATGATAGCTGAAGAGTCAAGCGCATACCCGAAAGTCTCAAGACCGGTAAATGAAGGAGGTTTGGGATTTGGTTTTAAATGGAATATGGGTTGGATGCATGATACTTTAAAATATTTTTCCAAAGATCCAATTTATAGAGGACACCATCAAGAACAACTAACCTTTAGTATATGGTATGCTTTTGATGAAAATTTTGTACTTCCATTAAGTCATGATGAAGTAGTGCACTTAAAAGGCTCACTTATCAATAAAATGGCAGGTGATGAAAACCAAAAATTTGCCAACCTGAGGGCAATGTTTGCCTATATGATAGCTCATCCGGGTAAAAAACTTCTTTTCATGGGAGGAGAATTTGCACAGTATAAAGAGTGGGATTATAAGAGTAGTTTACAATGGGAATTGCTTGATAGTCCAAGGCATAAAGGGCTTTTGAAGATGCTTACAACCTTAAATCTTTTATATAAAAAAGAAAAAGCACTTCACAAATATGACTCTGAACACAAAGGTTTTGAATGGATAGAACGGACTGACAGTGCTCACAATACCATTTCATTTTTTAGAAAAAGTGATGACATAAATGAAACCATCATAGTAGTATGCAATTTTGCCGATAGAAAACGAGAAAATTACCGCGTAGCTGTTCCAAAAGAAGGAAAATATAAAATGATATTTAACTCTCAAGATGATAGATATGAGGGGTGGAGTTATGATAATGAGGGTATTTATAATTCTGAAAAAGTTTTGGCTTGGGGTAGAGAAAACTCTATAAGTTTTGATATGCCTGCCCTTGGAGTGGTTTATTTTAAAAAGATAAATGCTAAAAACTGATATAGCCATACTAGGAGCTG
>JALVWI010000187.1 GCA_027038335.1 Campylobacterales bacterium
TATCTTTTTACAAATTTCGGCTTAAATTCATCAAAAAATCCAAGCATATCACTCCAAACAAGCACTTGTCCGTCAGTATCTTTTCCTGAACCTATGCCTATGGTAGGTATTGATATGCTATCGGTTATCTTCTTTGCCGCATCAACTTTTACACCTTCTAAAACTATACAAAATACTCCGGCTTCTTCCAAAGCTTTTGCATCTTTTATAAGTTTTTCTACCTCTTCTTCATTTTTACCTTTTACTTTATATCCGCCCTCTGCTCTAACAAATTGGGGTTTTAAACCGATATGTCCCATAACAGCGATAGAGTTTTGACACAACTCTTTTATAACATCAGCTTTTTCAATACCGCCTTCAAGTTTTACGGCATCCGCTTTTGTTTGCTTATATATTTTTGAAGCATTTTTTAGAGCCTCTTTTTTATCCAGATAAGAACCAAAAGGCATATCACAAACCACCAATGCTTTTTTCACACCTTTACAAACTGCTTTGGTATGATATATCATCTCATCTATGGATATACCAAGAGTATCATCATCTCCTCCAAAACTCATACTCAAGCTATCTCCAACCAAAATAATATCCACTATATCATCAAAAATTTTTGCCATCAAAGTATCATAAGCGGTAATCATACTGATCTTTTCTTTTGATTTATAAGATTTTATTGTATTGATATTTATTTTTTTCACTAAAGTATCCCCTTTATCGTTGTGAACTATTGATTTTATCTAAAAAATGATATAATATCAATCAAACAATATAAAAAAGGATAATTGTGGGTATTAAGCAGGGATTGTTTGATGAATATGACTATGATATAGTAGATGATTTTATTACGCATTTTAGCATAATGACTTATCAAATGGAAAATATTATCATATACTCTTCAAAAAAAGAGGAGTATAAAAATAATATTGAAGAACTTTTTAGAATTGCCCACAATATCAAATCTGCTGCCGGTTTTTTAAAAATTGAACCTATACTAAAACTAGCAGCTCTTCTTGAAGAGGTACTAGAAGAAGCTAGAGAGCTAGAGGGTCCATCAAGTGATGATTTTATTGATTGGCTACTGGCGATTAAAGATCAATTTGAAAGATATAAAGATGATCTTGAAAATGATGCCGAAGAGTTTAGCGACTTGGATCCAAGTATCATAAAAATACCTACAAATTTAGAAAAAAAATAAAGAGAGAAATGATGAAAAAGTTGGTTGCATATATCACTTGTGCATATCCGGATAAAAATTTTACTGAAGATTTGATACTTTCTATGAAAGAGAGTGGAGTTGATTTTGTAGAGTTAGGAGTACCTTTTTCAGACCCTGTGGCTGATGGACCTGTAATAGAAGAGGCAAACTTAAAAGCATTGCAAAGCGGCTTTAGGATGAGTGATCTTTTTGAAGTTTCAAAAAAGGTTGCCAAAGAGATAGATACTCTTTGGATGGGATATTTCAATCCTTTTTACAAAAATGGAGTTGATTTTCACCTTCAAAAAGCAAAAGAGTATGGCATAAAAGGATTTATCATTCCAGACTTACCTTACGAAGAAGCTCAAAATTATAAAAAAGATTTTGATAACTATGATATTTCATTGATAGATTTTGTAGCACCTACTGATAGCCTTGAGAGGATAAAAAAGATAGCTAAAGATGCCAAAACTTTTATATATCTTGTTGCTTATACAGGCATCACAGGATCTGGAAAAGATGAAGATCTTAGTAAGGTTATTGAAAATATACGCAATGTTAGCAAAACAGATATATTTTTAGGATTTGGTGTCAATGAAAAAACAGCTAAAGAAAAGTCAAAAAATGTTGATGGAGTTATAGTCGGAAGTGCCTTTGTAAAGATACTTTTAGATGATAACTTGACAAACAAACAAAAAATTGATAATATATCTCAACTTGCATCTTGCATAAAAGCCGAGATCAATTAAGGGAGTGACTTGGCTTCGACAGGAGCAGACAAGCTTTGGGTTCATGTCGGCTTGAATACGCCGTAAAACTATTCCGTTAAAAATAAACGCAAACAATACAAATTACAGACCTGCGCTCGCTGTAGCGTAGTAGCCTAACGGCTCGGTCAGTCATTTAGCTTTGTCGCTGTCGCGAGGCTATCTGGCTTAACACTTATGACAGCTTGGGATAAAAGTTGTCCATCTCTTATCCGACACTTTGGACTTAGAGTAGCTACTTAGCAAATGGGTAGCAAACTTGAAGCTTTTTCATTTGCACTAAGCATGTAACAAGACCCATTGTAAGTCTGCTTTTGGACAGGGGTTCGACTCCCCTCACTTCCACCA
>JALVWI010000188.1 GCA_027038335.1 Campylobacterales bacterium
ATGGCTACATTTTTTCCTTTTTCTATAAAGATATTTATATCTTTTAAGATAGTAGTTTTACCGTCATAAGAAAAATCAACCCCTTCAAGTCTTATAGAGTTTGTTTTACTTTTTGCAAAAGGGTTTTTAAGATGGGGATAATTCGGCTCTTTTTGCATTTGGAAGATTTGGTTTATTCTGTTTAATGCTCTTTTTGCATTATGATATGAGTATTGGATATTGAGTATCTCTTGAATAGGTCCCATCATTACCCAAAGATACCCGAATATTGCTAACATAAGCCCGATAGTAAGATTACCGTAAGCAACGGTAAAGATAGAAGCCGCACGAAATATCTCAAAACCTCCTAAAAAAAGTAAAAATGAAAACCTCAAAGCCGCATCACTTTTGTAAGCAAACTCTATCCCGGCATTTTTTATCTCATCGCTTTTTATAAAGAGTCTTTTTATAAAATTTTTCTCTTGATTTGAAGCTCGTATCTGCCAAAAAAGATCTAGTGTTTCACCTAAAGCTTCACTAAAAGCTTCAAAAGTTCTATTTTCCTCTTTTTTATAAATACTAACTTTTCTAGCAAATTTTTTACTGACTATTACCACAAAAGGATTGACCAAAAGTATAAAAAGAGCCAGTTTCCAGTTTATCAGCAAAAGCACTATCGCTACACCTAAAACCGTAAGAACTGAAACTATAAGTTTACTTATGCTCATCCCTAAAAATGTCTCAATAGTAGCAACATCTATCAAAAAAAGTGATGATATTTTTCCGCTTCCTAGAGTTTCAAACTCATTTAAGGAGAGTTTTGAAAGATGCAAAAGCATATCTTTTCTTATCTTGTAAGTGATATTTTTTGAAATTTTAGAAAATATATAATCATGCCAGACAGTTAAACCAAAAAAGATAGTCCTTAACGAAACAGCCATAAATAAAACTATCAAGATATAAACATAAGCTTGCTGATGACCAAAAATTTTATCTATATGCTCAGTTAAAAATCCCGGCTTTTTAAGCAAAACTTCATCCACAAGCAATGGCATCAAAAGTGGCGCGGGAGTGCTAACTAAAACTGCTACAACTGCTATAATATTTGCCGTAATAAATTCTCTTTTATATCTTAAAAGCTCATTTAAAATCTTTTTAAAAGTGTATCTCAAAGCTCAAGCCTTAAATTATTTTTGTTATTGTGCCTAAATTTTGATAAAATATCGTTATGATTGTATTTGTAACTGCGATTTTTAGTGAAGCTAAAGCTTTGATAGAGTATTTTGACCTTCAGAAAGTAGAAAAAAAGCCCTTTTTGATTTATCAAAGTGATAATATTGCCCTTATTATTAGTGGAATAGGCAAAGTCAATTCAGCTATCGCTACAACTTACATATCTCAAAAATATAGCATAGATAAAATGATAAATATAGGAATATGCGGTACAAATGATACTAAAAAAGAGATAGGCTCACTTTGTAGTATCAAGTCTATCGTAGATGCTTCCTCTTCTAAAAAGATAGTTATTTCCAATGATGGTGAAACTCTTTACACATTTGATAAAATCATCGAAGATAAAAATTCGGTAAAAAAAGGAGCGTTAGTCGATATGGAAGCTTTTGGATTTTATAGTGCCGCTTCAAAATTTGTGGATAAAAAAGATATAAAGATATATAAAATCATTTCAGATCATCTTGAAACTTCTCATATAGATAATGATTTTATATATCATCTTATAAAGAATAGATCGGAAAATATAAAGGATCTAGTGTGAAAAAAGTCCTTGTTAGCGGAGCTAGTAGCGGTATCGGTAAAGAGATAAGTAAAAAACTGTTACTTTTAGGATATGAAGTTTTAGGCATAAGTAGAGACTTTACAAAATGCGATATAAAAGATGAACATTTTCATCCGTTAATTTGTAATCTAAAAGATAAAAAAGCATTACACCGTTTTTTGCAAGATCATAAAAAGGAAGATATTTCCATACTTGTAAATTGTGCCGGATTTGGCAAATTTGCCCCTCACGAAGAACTTAGTATAAAAGATATAGAGGATATGATACAAGTCAATTTAACCACACCTTTACTAATAACAAAAACTTTTCTAAGAACTCTCAAGAAAAATAAAGGCCATATCTTCAATATTTGCTCTATTTCCGGTATCAAACAAGCACCTTTCGGAGCAGTTTACGGTGCGACAAAAGCCGGACTTAGACACTTTGGCTCATCACTTTTTGCAGAAGCAAGAAAAAGCGGTATAAAAGTTGTCAATATCAATCCCGACATCACAAATACACCCTTTTTTGATGATCTTCATTT
>JALVWI010000189.1 GCA_027038335.1 Campylobacterales bacterium
TCCTTTGGACTTACTTTGAAGATAAATATACCTTCTTTGTCACTATCAACTGTATAGATATACTCTATATTTACATCATTTTTACTCAAAGCAGTTACAACTTTGTTAAAGCTTCCTACTCTATTTTTTATCCTTATGCCCAAAACATTTGTGATAGTTAAACTAAACCCCTCTTTTTCCAAAACAAAAGCTGCTTTTTTAGTATCATCAACTATGATCCTTAAAAGTCCAAAGTCGCTAGAGTCAACTAAGTTAATAGACTTTAGTGAAATTCCGTTATCTGAGAGTATAGTTGTTATATCGGTAAGCTCACCCATTTTATCTTCGACAAAAACTGAGATCTGTTTTATTTGATTCATTTTTCGCTCCTTTTATCGACGACTCTTACAGCTTTTCCCATACTTCGCTCTATGGTTCTAGGCTCAACTAGTTTGACATTTGCATTGATGTAGAGATTGTTCAAAAGTGAGTGTTGTAACTCTTTTTTGATATTTTCAAGCTCTTTTATATTGTCACTTATGACTTCATCGCTTATCTCAACAAGAATTTCTAACTTATCTAAAAATCCTTTTTTATCTGCTACTATTTGATAATTGAGTGTTACACCCTCTGTATTTGCTATGACATGTTCAACTTGTGAAGGATAAACATTGACACCATTTACTATAAGCATATCATCAGCTCTTCCTACTATGCTTTCCATCCTAACGGTAGTTCTGCCGCATTTGCAAGGCTCATAAGTAAGTGAAGTTATATCCCCGGTTCTATATCTTATGATAGGAAGGGCCTGTTTTGTAAGGGTTGTTATGACAAGCTCTCCTCTTTCGCCTTCGCCTAAAACTTCACCTGTTTTTGGATCTATAATTTCCGGATAAAAGTGATCTTCATTTATGTGCAGTAGTTTTGAGTATTTACAGCTTGATGAAACTCCCGGTCCTATTATCTCGCTAAGCCCGTAAGTTTCGTGATAATCTATGCCCCAAGCTTCACTTACTTCTTTTTTAAGTCCATCACTTACAGGCTCTGCTCCAAAAAGACCGCATTTTAACTTGTATTCATCTCTGTAGTTTGGTCCACTTTTTTTGGCAATTTCAGCCAAATGTAAAGCAAATGATGGAGTAGCAGCTAAAACAGTAGCTCCAAAGTCTCTCATGAGCATAAGCTGTCTATCTGTAAAACCTCCACTTGCCGGTACTACCGTAGCCCCTATCTTTTGAGCCGCTTCATGAAAACCAAGACCCCCCGTAAAAAGTCCATATCCGTATCCGTTATGTACGACATCACCGGCAGTAACTCCAGCCATTGTATAAACTCTTGCCATTACTTCATTCCACACATCCATATCTGCTGCGGTATATCCTACGACGGTAGGTTTGCCGGTAGTTCCGCTGGAGCTATGAATACGAACAACTTGGCTCATAGGAACCGTAAAAAGTCCAAACGGATAGTGATCTCTTAAATCTTGCTTTTTTGTAAAGGGAAGTTTTTGAATATCTTCAAGAGATTTTATATCTTCAGGCAGGATTTTAAGCTCATCAAACTTTTTTTTGTAAAAAGGAGTCAAAGCATAAACTCTTTTTAGCGTTTCTTGAAGCCTTTTTAGTTGTAAGCTTTCTATATCTTCTCGTTTAGCACACTCTATTTTATTCCATACCATTTACTCTCCTTTTAATGCTAATTCTAATATTTTAAAATTTTGTTCACTAAGTTTGGGGTTTATCTCTTTTATGGCCTCTTTTACATCATCTAATTCAAATGGAAAATTCGGCTCATTCTTTAGTGCAACCCCAAGCATAAAGACATTGAGTCCTTGTATGGGTATGACGCCGTCAAGTGCAAGTTGGTTTGCATTTACTCTTGCCACTCTAAAAGGAATCTCTGGATAACTTTCATCAGCATTTACTATCATAATGCCGGCTTTTTTAAGATAGGATATATTTCTAAGACTCTCATTTTTATCAAGTCCTATGATCATATCTGCTTGATTTTTATCGATAACCGGATTGCTAAAATCTCCTATCTTTATATCACAGCTTACTGCTCCTCCTCTTTGGCTCATGCCATGGTTTTCAGTACCAAGAAAAGGTATGTTTTTCTTTCCTGCACAAATAGCTAAAACCTTAACTAAAAATACAACTCCTTGTCCCCCAAAACCCGCTATTACTATTTGATATTTCATTGAATTATCTCCAAATTCTATTGATTAGCTATGAAAAAACATTGTAGCATATTCAAAATAAATAAAATATAAACTAAAATAGAGAGTAT
>JALVWI010000190.1 GCA_027038335.1 Campylobacterales bacterium
TTATAGAAAACTATCTTGAAGAGGCTGATAGCGAGGTAAGAAAAAGTATAGAAAAGTCTATACAAGCTTTAAAAGAAGCCGGACATAAAATCATATATAAAAATAGACTCAATACCAAATATGATGTGGCAACTTACTATATCATAGCAACTGCTGAAGCTAGTGCTAACTTAAGTAGATATGACGGTGTAAGATATGGCAATAGAGCTGAAGCAAATAACTTAAAAGAGTTATATGCAAAAACAAGAGGCGAAGGATTTGGTGATGAGGTAAAAAGAAGGATACTCCTTGGAACTTTTGTATTGAGTAGCGGATATTATGATGCATACTATATAAAAGCCCAAAAAGCAAGACATCTTATAAAAGATGAATTTGAAGAGATTTTTAAAGAGGCTGATCTTATCTATGCACCTGTTACTCCAAAAACCGCTTTTAAATTCGGTAGTATAAAAGATCCGCTTGAAATGTATCTTGAAGATATTTATACAATTGCTGTAAATCTAGCTGGACTTCCGGGCATATCAGTACCTGTGGGATTTGATAAAAAAGGTTTACCTATCGGTGCTCAATTTATAGCAAAAGCTTTTGATGAACAGATACTTTTTGATGGAGCATTAGCTTTAGAGAATATATTAAAGGGATAAAAGGATTGTGATGAAAATACGAAAAAAAGCTCTTACATTTGAAGATATATTGTTGGTACCTAAGTACTCTGAAGTTTTACCTAAAGAGGTTGATGTAAAAACTATGCTTACAAAAAATATCTCTTTAAATATCCCTCTAGTTTCAGCCGCTATGGATACAGTTACTGAACATCGTGCGGCGATAGCTATGGCTAGACTTGGAGGTATAGGCATAATCCATAAAAATATGGATGTCAATTCTCAGGTTTATGAAGTAAAAAAAGTAAAGAAAAATGAAAGCGGAGTTATATCAGATCCTATAAAAATAGGACCTGATGCAAAGATAAAAGAGGCACTTGCCATCATGGCAGAGTATAAGATATCTGGAGTTCCAGTTGTGGATGAAGATGATAAACTTTTGGGAATTCTTACAAATAGAGACCTTAGATTTGAGAAAGATTTTGACAAGAAAGTCAAAGAAGATATGACAAAAGCTCCTTTGATAACAGCTGTGAAAGGAACTACTATAGATGAAGCTGAAGAGCTTTTTCATAAAAATAAAGTAGAGAAAATTCCTTTGGTGGATGAAAGTGGAAAGCTTGCCGGACTTATTACTATAAAAGATATTAAAAAAAGAAAAGAGTATCCAAATGCCAACAAAGATGAAAACGGAAGATTAAGGGTCGGAGCTGCTATAGGTGTCGGTCAGCTAGATCGTGCAAAAGCATTGGTTGAAGCCGGAGTTGATGTACTTGTGCTTGACTCAGCTCATGGTCATTCAAAAGGTATCATCGATACGGTTAAAATGATAAAAAAAGAGCTAGATATCGACATCATAGCCGGCAATATAGCAACAAAAGAAGCTGTAAAAGCTTTGGCTGAAGCAGGAGCAGATGCGGTAAAAGTAGGAATTGGTCCGGGAAGTATTTGTACCACAAGGATAGTTGCCGGTGTCGGAGTACCTCAGATAAGTGCTATAGATGAGTGTAGTGAAGCAGGAAGAGAGTTTGGAGTGCCTATTATCGCTGATGGGGGTATAAGATACTCCGGTGATATATCAAAAGCATTAGCAGTAGGAGCAAGTTCTGTTATGATAGGAAGTTTGTTGGCTGGAACTGATGAGAGTCCGGGTGATCTTATCATGTATCAAGGAAGACAGTATAAAAATTATAGAGGTATGGGAAGTATAGGAGCTATGCAAAAAGGAAGTAGTGATAGATACTTTCAAGAGGGAACTGCTCAAGAGAAACTAGTCCCCGAAGGTATAGAGGGCAGAGTGCCATACAGAGGAAAGGTTGGAGATGTGGTTCATCAACTTATCGGAGGGTTAAGATCATCCATGGGTTATGTAGGTGCAAAAGATATAAAAGATTATCAAGTAAAAGCTGAATTTGTTGAAATTACGACTGCAGGGCTAAAAGAGAGTCATGTGCATGATGTCATGGTAACTAGAGAAGCACCGAATTATCATATCAATTAGAGGAGTAAAGGTGAAGAGGAGTAAAGGTGTAAAGAGGATGGTTTTTAAATCACTAATCACAAATCACAAATCACTAATCACGAACTAATGATCATAACTACCGCTAAAAAACATTTTACAAGTCCTTTATATCT
>JALVWI010000191.1:0-6169 GCA_027038335.1 Campylobacterales bacterium
ATTTCATGTAAGGATTATGGTTAGGAGAGGTTTAAAGGAGTTAATTCCCCTTATCAATCGTGCCATAGATGTTATACCGAAAAAGAAAAAAAAGATGATTTATAAAAAATGGGTATCTGTTCATTATCAGCAAGGTATAGATCCAAAAATTGCTTATTTAGTATTTGGAATTATTTCAATTATTTTATTGCTTATAATAGGATGGGCTGTACATCTAAAAAAGGAAATAGCAAGAAGGAAATTGCTTGAAAATGAACTTAAAAAATTAGCTACCGTTGATAAACTTACATCCATATACAATAGATACAAGATGGATTTGAGTCTTGAAGAACAGATAGAGATAGCAAAGAGATATGAAAGACCTCTTGGCGTTATATTTTTTGATATAGATTGTTTTAAAAAGATCAATGATACTTATGGACATAAGGTTGGAGATAAAGTATTGAAAGAGTTGGCACATTTGGTATCAAGTAAATTAAGAAAAAGTGATATCTTCGGAAGATGGGGAGGGGAAGAGTTTTTGATAATTTTACCTGAGACAACAAAAGAAGAAGCTATAGCACTTGCAGAAAAACTAAGAAAATATATACAAACATATACATTTGATAAAATCAATAAATTAACTTGTAGCTTTGGCATAACTACATTGCAAAATGATGATAATTATAAAACAATCATAACTAGAGTAGATAAAAAACTTTATAAAGCCAAACAAAACGGAAGAAACAGAGTTGAAGTTGAATAAAAATGGCTCCGGATGCTGGATTCGAACCAGCGACCAAGTGATTAACAGTCACCTACTCTACCGCTGAGCTAATCCGGAACACTTAAAAATAGGGTAGAATTATATTCTATTTTTTCTTATATGTCAAGTAAAAATTATATATTTTGAAAAAAATGCAAAATGATTAACTCCTTAAGTTTTATCAAATAATTTTATAGTATAGTTATAGTTACAAAATTATTTCAAAGGAGTTTCAATGAAGTCAAAGATTGTTGGTTTGGCATTGGCTGGAAGTTTAGCAATTCCTGCTTTTAGTGCACAATTTATCACAATAGGTACAGGCGGTGTTACGGGTGTTTATTATCCAACAGGCGGTGCGATCTGTAGAATGGTAAACAAACTTAGAAAAACTGCACATATAAGATGTTCAGTTGAATCAACCGGCGGTTCGGTTTATAATGTAAATACTATCAAAGCAGGTGAACTTGACTTTGGTATCAGCCAAAGTGATACAGCTTATCAGGCATATCATGGAATAGGTAAGTTTAAAGGCAAGCCTATAAAAGAGTTAAGAAGTGTTATGGCAATATACCCTGAACTTCTTACATTGGTTGTTAGAAAAGATTCAGGTATCAAAAAACTTACAGATATCAAAGGTAAAAGGATCAATATAGACACTCCGGGTTCAGGTACAAGAATGACAACCGAGATAGTAATGCACGCGGTAGGTCTTAAAGATAGTGACTTGGCACTTGCTGATGAAATGAAATCAAGCGAAGCACCATCTTTGCTAAAAGACAATAAGATAGACGGCTATTTTGCTGTATTTGGTCACCCAACTGCAAATATCAAAGATGCTGCCAACTCAGTTGCTATTGATCTTATACCTATAAAAGGTCCTGCAATCCAAAAATTATTTAAAAAATATCCTTATTATGCACCGGGTGTAATATCTGGAGCATTCTATAAAGGCGTCAACCATGATACTCCAAGTATCGGTGTTAAAGCAGTCTTGGTTACAAGTACAAAGATTCCTGAAAAAGTTGTTTATACAGTTACAAAAGCAATACTAGATAACTTTGCGGCATTTAAAAAACTTCACCCTGCATATAAAACTATTACTAAAAAAAGTTTGTTAGACGGTTTGTCTATTCCTCAACATCCGGGAGCAATCAAAGCATTTAAAGAAGCAGGTTTACTAAAATAAATATTGTGGGCATTTAAATGCCCACAATCATCTATATATAAGGTTGCAAAATATGGAAGATAAGAAAAATGAAGAAGAGATCAAAGATGAGTATCTAGAAGATATTATCAAAAATAATGAAGATAAGATGGAGTATATGGCGGGTGAGATAGATGATGTTATAGTAACTCCGAAAACTTCTAACTATGAAGAAAAACTTCTAAGTGAACTTGAAGGTCAAAGAGAATTTGAGAAAAACACTTGGATGTACTGGCTTATTGCTGTTGTAGCATTTTCTTGGTCGGTATTTCAACTGGCTGTTGTTGTACATCCGATAAATGGAGTTTATGTTAGAGCAGCTCACTTGGCATTTGGTGTTTTCTTAGCCTTTACAATGTACCCGATACTTAAAAAAGCTCATCTAAGACATACTATAACATGGTATGATATAGCTTTTGCTATTCTTGGAGTTATAGTTTCCTTATATCAATGGTATGCTTACAATGATTTGGCTATGCGTTCAGGTGATTGGACTCAAACTGATATAGTAGTAGCGATAGCAGTACTGTTTATGGTTTTAGAAGGTTCTAGAAGAGTTCTTGGTATTCCATTGCCGGCTATTGCTACTATATTTTTGCTATATGATTATTTTGGACCGTATATGCCTGATATCATTGCGCACAAAGGTGCTAGTGTTAGTAAAATAATGGGACAAATGGTTTTAACAACAGAAGGAATTTATGGAGTTCCATTGGGGGTTAGTGCCGGATTTGTATTTTTATTTGTTCTTTTTGGAGCATTATTAGATAGAGCAGGGGCAGGAGAGTACTTTATAAGTATAGCATACAATCTTCTTGGAAGGTATGATGGGGGTCCCGCAAAAGCATCAGTTGCAGCTTCAGGACTTATGGGTATCATTTCAGGCTCATCTATCGCCAATACCGTTACAACAGGTACTTTTACCATTCCTCTTATGAAAAGACTTGGATTTCCTCCTCACAAAGCGGGAGCTGTCGAGGTTGCATCTTCAGTTAACGGTCAGCTTATGCCTCCTATTATGGGAGCAGCAGCATTTATCATCGCTGAATTTTTAGGTATCAATTATACTGATGTTGTAAAAGCTGCTTTTATTCCGGCATTTACAAGTTATTTTGCTCTTTTTTATATAGTTCATCTTGAAGCAAAAAAGTTAGGTATCAAAGGCGAGGCTAAAGATAAACTTCAAAAAGTATTTCCTATATTTATAAGAGGTATTCACTATATCATCCCTATATTCTTTTTAATTCATACATTGATAGTGCTTAGGATGTCAGCTCAAGCTGCCGCATTTAGTGCTATTGAATTTATGATGCTTATCATGGTAGTTCAAAGACCGTTTGCTGCTATTATTCAAAAGAAGCCACTAACTAAAGATGTTTGGCTTGGTGGATTTGTTGATATTGCTCATGGTATGGTAAACGGTGCTAAAAATATGGTGCCTATCGCTATAGCAACTGCAGTTGCCGGTATAGTTGTGGGTTCTGTTACATTGACTGGAATCGGCTTGATACTAGCAGATGTTATAGATCAACTTTCAGGTGGATATATACTTGCTGTTCTTTTCTTTACTGCTGTTACATCACTTATTTTAGGTATGGGTCTTCCAACAACTGCTAACTATATCGTTATGGCCGCCCTTACAGCCCCGGTTATTATGCAACTTGCCGCTCAAAATGGATATATCATACCGGCGATCGCAGCCCACATGTTTGTATTTTATTTTGGAATACTTGCAGATGATACGCCTCCGGTGGGTATGGCAGCGTATGCAGCTGCGGGACTGGCGAAAAGTGATCCGATAAAGACGGGTTTGCAGGGATTTATGTATGATATAAGAACAGCGATATTACCGTTTATGTTCTTTTTTAACAATAAATTACTTCTTATCGAGAGTGTCAATCCTGAAGATCCAAATGATGTAGCAGGATGGGTGTGGATAACCAATCCTATAGAGATACTTAGTATATTTGCTTTTGCAGTTTTAGGTATGTTCGCATTTACTTCGGCAATTCAAGGATTTTTTGTGACAAAAGTCAATCCTTTGGAAAGATTGCTATTTTTAGTAATTGTACCGTTTGCATTTTTACCTGATCTTCTTGCTAAACATTTAGATCTAGGTTCCCACTATGTATCATGGGCTATTGCAGCCGGTATTTATGCTCTTATATATTTTATGCAAAAAGTAAGAGTTAAAAAATATGGAGATTATGTGCCTAAAAAAGTAGGCTTTCATTGATTGAAAAAAGCATAAGAGTCATAGAACTTTCGGCTCTTATGCTTTAATATAAAAACTAACTCCCGCTATATCCTTTTTGATTACTGATCTTGTCTCTAAAAGTTCTTTAAGTATTTTTTTTGAACTATTACTAAAAAAGTTTTCTATATCAAATTGACTTTGAGGACGATGAGAGAGAAGTTGTATCATCTCATCTTTGTTAAAATCCTCTTTTTTTGAAGGTTTGTTTTTATATATTACTGAAATAGGTAAATTTGAAAAGTATTTTGCAAGTTCATTGATCTTTTCTTCATTTACCGGTTGAACTTTATAAGCAGGTGGTCTATCGATAGTGCCTATATCAACTCTATCGGGTTTGATAAATTGTAAAATTTCATTTATCTTTTTTATTTCGTCTATATTATCATTGATACCTTTTACCAAAAGTATCTCAATAACAAGTTGATGTGAGAAATTTTTTGAAAAGTCTATCATACAATTGTATAATTTTTCTATCTCTATACCTTTTAACGCCCTGTCTATCTTTTTAAAGCACTTTTGTGTTACACAATCAAGTGAGAGCTTGACTATATCTATCTTTGCAAGTGTATTTTGTATCTTTTGATCGCAAATTGTAGAACCGTTTGATAAGATCAGTAGTTTTTTATCTTTTTTTATTTTATTTAATTCATCTACCAAAGAGTCTAGTTTATCATATAATGTAGGCTCGCCGTTTGAAGTGATAGTGATGACATCAATATCTTCAAATTTTTTTAATGCCTCTTTTACTTGAGATATTATATCTTCAACTTTTGGAGGATTTGGTATAAAAGAGATAGGTTTAGAGCCTTTTAATTCACAATACACACAGTCAAAATTGCAGGATTTTGTATCAGGACTTAGGTCGATTCCTAATGATATACCAAAACGCCTAGAATTTACCGGTCCAAAAGTATATCTCATCTTTTGGTAATTTCTTGACATAATGAAATAAAATATTTAGCATTCTCTACCGGCACATCAGGTAGTATCCCATGCCCTAAGTTAAATATATGTCTTTCATTATTCATTATTTTGGCTATGGAAGTTACAGCTTCTTTTGTTGCCTCTTTTGAGTAGAGTCTGCATGGTTCCATATTGCCTTGGAGGACATATCTGTTTCCAAGTTTTTCTTTTGCCAAAGCCATAGGAGTTGACCAATCCACACCAAATACATCAAAATCCCCATCTATATCATCCAAATATGTACCTATCCCTTTTGGAAAAACTATGATAGGAGTATCAGGATATTTTGACTTGATATAGGAGCATATATCTTTTATATATCTCCAGCTAAATTCCATATAAGCACTCTTTTCAAGTGCTGCTGCCCAAGAGTCAAAGATTTGTACTACATTTACACCTGAGAGGATTTGATTTTCAAGATAGAATTTTACTACATCACTTACTTTTTGTAAAAGATGGTGCATAAGTTTAGGGTTTGTATAGATAAGTTTTTTTACAATATTGTAAGTTTTAGTTCCTTGGCCTTCTATCATATAAGTTGCAAGTGTCCAAGGAGCTCCGGTAAATCCTATAAGAGCTTTTTGAGGGTCTAATTTTTCCCTTACTATTTTTATAGTTTCATAAACATAAGTCAATTTATCTGCTGCCTCTTTTCCATCTGTAAGAGTATCAACATCATCCATACTTTTTATAGGTTTTTCAAAAACAGGTCCTTCGCCTTTTACAAAGTCAAGCTTCATACCCATCTCATTTGGAACTACCAATATATCGCTAAAAATAATAGCTGCATCAACTCCTACTATGTCAACAGGTTGAAGTGTAACTTCGGCAGCAAGTTTAGGTGTATGACAAAGATTTAAAAAATTTCCTGCCTTCTCTCTTACTTTCATATATTCAGGTAAATATCTTCCTGCTTGTCTCATCATCCAAACAGGAGTATAGGGTGTCTTCTTTCCTTTGCAGGCATCAGTAAATATCATATTTTTCCTTTAATGTTTAG
>JALVWI010000191.1:6269-36343 GCA_027038335.1 Campylobacterales bacterium
TGTAAGAAGTATAGTCCAAGAGCTAAAGCTAAGATAGAAAGTGCAAAGTAGAGCATCTCTTGTGCTCCATTGTATTCGGTATGCAAAACTCTTTTAAAAAAACTTACTACTAAAACCATTACAATAACTTTTGCTATTTTATCTTTTAATTGATCAAGGCTTTTTATCTCCAATATTTTACTTGTTTTATCATCATTACTAGCTTCATCAATTTCACTGATAAAAAGCTCATACAATCCAAAAGCAAATATAAATAAAACAACTGCTATCAAGTATAGATCAACTGCACCTATGATGGTGGATACAAGATTTTCATGAAGTTTTGGAGGATGAGAATGAGCAAAAAGAGCTTTTATGGTAAATATCGATATAGAGTATATATCAAGACTTGCTATGATAAAAAGTACTATTGCACCCAAAAGTCCAAATATAACTGAAAGTAAAACTATATATCTACTTCTCCAAATAAATCCCTCAAAAATTTTTTCAAGCATTATTCGCTCTCTAATTCTATCCATTTTAGTGCAATTCTTACAGCATTTGTAGCTGCTCCTACTCTTAATTGATCTGCAACATTAAAAAAATGCAAGATATTGCTCTCATATAAATCTTTTCTAATTCTACCGACATAAGTTATATCTGTATCAGTTGCAATGATAGGCATTGGATATATGCCATTTGCCAAATCATCCATAACTTCAACATTTTCAAAATTATTGAGTGCACCTTTTACTCTATCAATATCAATATCAACCCCATCTCTAAAAGTAACACTTATAGACTCACTATGACTTCTTAGAACCGGAACTCTTACACAAGTTGCGGCAAGTTCAAAATTTTTGTGAAGTATCTTTTGAGACTCGTTTACCATCTTCATCTCTTCTCTAGTGAAACCGTTTGGTTGAGGAGTATCTATCTGAGGTATAACATTGAGTGCGATTTGGTGCATAAAAGCCTCTTTTTTACTCTCATCAAGTCTAAAAGCAAAAAAGTCTTGCATCTGTTTTACAAGCTCCTCCATACCTTTTTTGCCTGCACCGCTAGTTGCTTGATAGGTGCTAACATCCACTCTTTTTATACCGTACAAATCATCAAGGGGTTTTAAAGATAAAACCATTTGTATGGTAGAGCAGTTTGGATTGGCTATGATGCCTTTAACTTTCCAAGCACTTATATCTTCCGGATTGACTTCAGGAACGACCAAAGGTACATCTTCATCCATTCTAAAATGACTTGAATTGTCTATGACAACAGCTCCACTTTCAGCGGCTATCGGGCAAAATTTTGCAGAGATACTTCCACCGGCACTAAAAAATGCTATATCAACTTCCTCTTTTTCAAAAATATCTTCTGTAAGCTCTTTTACTTTATAAGTTTTTCCAAGAAGCTTTACCTCTTTACCGACACTGTTTTTACTAGCTAACGGTATAAGATTTGCCACCGGAAATTTTTGCTCTTCTAATATCCTAAATATCTCTTCACCCACAGCACCGGTTGCTCCGACTACTGCTACATTAAATTTTTTCATTTTCTCTCCTGCTTCGTAACTCGTGATTAGAAATTTATTCTCAATCCTAAATCCTAAAACCTAAATCCTACTTTCTAAAAATAAGTCATCTTTCGTTATGGTATCATTTTCGCTCAATATTATAGCTCGCTCAATAACCGATATAAGTTCTCTGATATTTCCCGGCCAATTATATCTTAAAAGTTCATCCATAGCTTCATCACTTATAATTTTATCATTAAAACTATACTTTTGGCAAACTTTTTTTAAAGTTTTATTTGCTATATCTTTTATCTCATCTTTTCTTTGCCTTAAAGGAGGGATTTTTATAGGGATAGTATTTAGCCTATAATACAAATCTTCTCTAAAATTTTTTTCTTTTATTTTTTCCAAAATATCGGCATTTGTAGCTGAAATTACTCTGATATCTATCTTTACAGGTTTTTGACCGCCTACTCTTGTAAGTTCTCTCTCTTGTAAAACTCTTAAAATTTTAGGTTGCAAAGATAAAGGCATTTCGGCTAATTCATCTAAAAATATTGTTCCTTTGTTCGCTAATTCAAAATATCCTTTTTTTTGAGTAGTAGCATCTGTAAAAGCCCCTTTTTCATATCCGAAAAGTTCACTTTCTAGTAGATTGTCCGGAATTGCTGCCATATTTATAGCAATAAAAGGTTTTTTTGTTCTTTTAGAATTACTGTGAATATATTTTGCAAACAATTCCTTGCCAACTCCACTTTCACCCAAAAGTAGTATGCTAGCATCACTCATCGCAGCTTTTTTTGCAATTTTTAGAGCATTTTCTAGTTCTTTCGAGTTACCTAAAAAAAGAGGATCTTTATCAGTTTTGTAAGAACTATTTTTTGTGAGAGTTTTTTGTCTTCTTGCTTTTACTCCTCTTTTTATAGCTTTTATGAGAGTATCAATCTCAAAAGGTTTTGTCAAAAAGTCTTTTACTCCAAGTCTTATAGCCTCAATGGCACGATTTAGTGTGGCATTGCCCGTTATGACAATGATCTCAAAATCACCCTCAAGTTTTTTTATGAATTCTATACCGTCAAGTCCGGGCATATTTATATCTGTTATAATAAGCTCAAAACTATTATCTATCTTTTTCAGAGCTTCTTTTGCATTTTTAAAAGTAACTATCTCAAATTCACTATACTCTTCAAGTGAAAGCTCAAGTGATTTTCTCATATTGATATCATCTTCAACGATAGCTATCTTCATTTTATCCTCTATTTGATTAGTAATTGGTAACTCTTAATTTTTAATTTTTAATTTTTCAAAGGTACTTATGATACCAAAACCATTATTAAATTTAACTGTGAACCTGATAGGTTCTGATTTGATAGTTATTTGTGAAAATGATTTATTTATAGTATTTATAGAGTTTGAGTTTACAAATATACTCTGTTTTTTAAAACATTTCAAAAGTTTATATCTATATTGTTTTAAATATTGTAGTGTGGAGGCATTTATGCTTTTTTTTGGTAGAGTGCATATTTTTTTTGTTGGCTTATTGCTCAACACCATAGCTTTTGATATATATATTTGTTCATTTGTAATATATGAGTTTTGAGTGCAGAGTTTATAAGATAATATAAACTCTACATCAGCTTTTAAAAAAGTATAAAAAAGTATTAGTAAGAAAAAATTCTTTGCCAAGTTTTACTATCTATTTTTAATTCCATTTTGACTCTATAAAGCCCGTTCTTATATGAACTATCAGCAATGTAAGCATCTTTTATAAGTCCATCAACTTGAGTGGTTATGCTAGAGTTCTTTAGTGCCGCATCTCTTACTGTATCTTTTGCATTTACCTTAACTCCATAAAGCTTTGCACCTAGTTGTCTATATGCGTCTGCAACAGCAGCTCTTTTTGCTAAAGCCAAAGCCTGAGCAGGAGAGATAGTATTTCGTGGAGCAATTCCTTCTCCGACAACAACAAAATCTTTCATAGGCATAGCTCTTAAAAAAGATAGTTCTTTTTTCTTTATCTGAATATTTCTATCCACTGGACTTACTGTCTTTTTAGCCTGTATAACTTTTTGTTTTTTTGGAACAGGTTTTTTAGGCATTGGTGTATCTGTGGATGTAATACATCCGGTAAAAAATATACCAAGCATTACCATACTTATGATCAATAAACCTCTAAATTTCATTTTTTCACCTTTGCGATAATTTAATCTCTATATTTTTGCAAAGCAAATACTATTCCTTTTTTTCATTTAGCAAATTTAGAATGTTGCTATTATTTGCTTCAGAGATAACATCTTCTGTGTCAAGTTCACTCTCTTCTTTAGGACATCTTGCGATACTAACAACATAATCTTCGCCTTCAATATTGACTATCTTTACTCCGCTAGTATTTCTTCCGGCTTTTCTTATGCTTTTCATATCTACTCTTACCATTTTACCTTTTGAGGTAAGCACCATAAGATCTTTGCTTTCGTCAACTATAACTACTCCGACCAAATCTTTTGTTTTAGGAGTTAATTTCATAGCTATGACACCTTTGCCGCCTCTTTTTTGCAGTCTATACTCTGATGCTGTTGTTCTTTTACCTACGCCTTTTTGACTAACGCTTAAAAGTTCTTCCTCGTCATTATAGATGATCGTAGCACCTGTAACAAAATCACTCTCTTCCTTAAATCTTATACCGGTAACTCCTTTAGCGGTTCTTCCCATCTCTCTAACATCATTTGCATTAAATTTAATACACATACCTTTTCTAGTAATGATAAAAAGATATTTTGCTTCAGGCATAACTATCTTAGCTGTCACAAGAGAGTCATCTTCGTTGAGTGTTATGGCTCTTACTCCTACACTTCTTATATTGCTAAAATCACTTAGATTTGTTTTTTTAACAAGTCCTTTTTGTGTAAAAAATGCTAATGATTTATTTTCGTCAAAGTCTGTTGTCGGTATGATCTCCATGATCTTTTCGTCAGGTTGGAGATTTAAAAGGTTAACTACGGCTTTTCCTTTTGCGGTTCTGCTACCTTCTGGAATTCTATAAACTTTTAGCCAATACAGTTGACCTCTATCAGTAACAAACATAAGAGTATCGTGGGTATTGGAAACAAAAAAGCTCTCTATAAAGTCATCATCATAAGTAGTAAGAGCTGTTTTTCCTTTTCCGCCTCTTTTTTGTTTTTCATACTGTTTAAGTGCAACTCTTTTTATATAGCCTCTATGAGTGATGGTAACCACCATAGGCTCGTTTGGTATCAAGTCTTCTATATCTATCTCACCATAATCATCTACTACTTCAGTAAGTCTTGGTGAACTAAATTTATCTTTTACTTCTATAAGTTCATCTTTTATAAGTTTATTTAGCAACTCTTCACTTTTTAGTATTGCACTTAGTCTTTCTATCTCTTTTAAAAGTTCTTTAAGTTCATTTTCTATCTTTTCTCTTTCAAGTCCGGTTAGTCTATTTAGCTTCATATCTAGTATAGCACCGGCTTGTATCTCACTTAGAGAAAAGTTATCCATCAGTGCAGATTTTGCTGTTTTTGTATCTTTACTCTTTTTTATGATAGCGATAATTTCATCAATGTTATCAAGAGCTATTTTTAAACCCTCTAAGATATGAGCTCTAGCTTTTGCTTTTTCAAGTTCATAGATAGTTCGTCTTATAAGAACGGTTTTTCTATGTTTTAAAAATAACTCAAGAAGTTCTAAAAGATTAAATACTTTAGGTTCTTTATTTTCTATAGCAAGTAAAATAATACCGAATGTTACTTCAAGATTGGACGATTTATAAAGGTTATTTAAGATGATTTCACTCATTGCATCTTTTTTAAGTTCTATTACAACCCTGATACCGTCTCTATCACTCTCATCTCTGATCTCTGAAATGCCATCTATCTGTTTGTCCTTAACAAGTGAGGCAACTTGTTCTATAAATTTAGACTTATTTACCTGATAAGGAAACTCATCTATAACTATGACATCCTTATGCCCCTTTTTTTCTATGTGGGTTTTGGCTCGTATTTTTATGCGACCTCTACCGGTATTGTAAGCATCGATGATACCTCTTTTGCCAAAGATAACTCCACCGGTAGGAAAATCAGGAGCTTTTACAAAATTGGTCAATTCAGATATCTCACATTCTGGATTATCTATGAGATACAATAAAGCATCTATAACTTCTCCAAGATTGTGTGGAGGAATATTGGTAGCCATACCTACTGCGATACCGCTTGAACCGTTTATGAGAAGGTTTGGTATCCTACTAGGAAGCACATCAGGTTCACTCATACTATCATCATAGTTCGGTATAAAATCAACTGTTTCTTTATCTATATCTTTGAGCAACTCTTCACTTAAAGATGTCATCCTAGCTTCAGTATATCTCATAGCCGCAGCATTGTCACCATCTATTGAGCCGAAGTTTCCCTGTCCATCTATAAGAGGAAGTCTCATAGAAAAAGGTTGAGCCATTCTGACAAGTGCATCATATACAGCATTGTCACCGTGTGGGTGGTACTTACCGATAACATCACCGACTATCCTAGCTGACTTTTTATAAGCAGCTCTTGAGCTGAGGTTTAGTTCACTCATCGCATAAAGTATTCTTCTATGTACCGGTTTAAGACCATCTCTAGCATCAGGAAGTGCTCGACCTATGATGACACTCATAGAGTAGTCAAGATAGCTCGTTTTTATAGAGTCTTCTATATTGATATCTTGTATGTCTTGATTTTGTTCAAAAATATCGTTCATTACCAACCTTTTGGAAGTTTAAAATATATTTATTTTATCCAAAAAATCCATAACATATGCTTAAATCATTTATTTAGGGGTCAGGTGATAGTAATAGTACTGTTTCTTTTTATGATGGCACTTACGGTAGGTTGTGAAAGTTTAAGTAATTTTGCTATCGTATGTTGTGAATAGCCGTTTTTATATGCTTGGCATATTTTTTTATTTCTCTCTTTTATATTGTCTATATTTGAGAAAAATTTTTGCAATTTTTTTATATCAGTTTTATTCTCTTTTTGTGTAGCTTCTATTAGCATAGAGGCTTTTTGCAACTCTTTTAATATATCTTTATCTAAGGGTGAGTTTAAAAAGTTTTTTATTTCTTTACTTTTATGGAAATTTTTAACTAACCAAGAGTTTTTCAAACAAGGGGGTAGCTCTAAATCATTTAAGATATAGTAAGCACTTTGATAGGGGTATTCACCGATATCGTTTACAATTTTTGCTTTTATAGGGTTTTGTTCTATATACAATATCAATGAGTATAGATATGCTTCATCTGTTACATACCATGATTTGTATCTTCCTTGCCATAAATGACCTGCTCTTTTATATTTTTTATTAAAATATATCGCATAATTCATATTTATTTGTCTCATAAATTTTGATAATTCTTCATTTTTGGTTTCTAGTAAGAGGTGATAATGATTGTTCATGAGAGAAAAGCTATGTAAATTTATATCAAAGCTTTTTGCATAATCGCATATCAACTCTTCAAATTTCTTAAAATCTTCTTTTTCATAAAATACTACTCTTTGCTCTACTCCCCTATTTATAATGTGGTAAAAACCCGGTATATCAACTCTTGGTTTTCTTGGCATAGTATTTCCTTTTGATTAAATAATTGTATAAAATAGTTTACAATGAATTTACTTAAAGTACTATTACTATCACCTGACCCCTATATAAATTATTCTCTTGCATCTGCTAGAGTTAGAGCAAATAAAACATTAACTCCATTTTCTTCCAATATTTTTTTAGCTTCTTTTATAGTAGAGCCCGTCGTAATGATGTCGTCAATAATGATGGCATCTATATTTGAGTGGTATTTGTATGTAAAATTTCTAGGATTATTTTGTCTAAATTGTAGAGATTTACCTGAATAATTTATCTTATTTTTAGCCCTTAAAGCTGAGTGAACAGGTGTTATATAGGTTGATTTTAGATATTTGTTAAGTATAGCAGTATGAGAGTAACCGTTTTTTGCATGATCATCACATGCAAAAGAGTAAGTTTTATTTATAAACTTAAATTCTTTACCAAATTTTCTGAAGCTTTCTTGTGCTAAGATACGATATATGAAATATCCTACAAATTTATGTTTTGTTAGGATAAGATTTTTGACAGCACTATATTTATAAAAACTATATACTTCAAAATCATTTTCAATCACTCTTTTATATAAAGACGGTTTTAAAAACTCCTTTTTACATTTTTTGCATATATGACTAAAAGAAAATGCCCCACATATCAAGCAGTACATTTAAATATCAGATAAATTTTTTATAATTAGCTTTATACTGTCGTTTAAAAGAGCCTCTATCTGTTTTTGAAAAGTCTCATTACTTACTGTTAAACCATTATATTTACTGATATTTTCTGAGATAGTTTTTGTTATAGTTTCATTACCTTTTTTGATGATAAGTTGCAAAGAGATAGTTCCTGTTAGGTTTTCCTTTATCAATTCACTCTTATTGAATGTTACAAATAATTTATTTAGCACAAGATTTATCTTAAAAGTAGCATTTTTAGGATTTGTAACCATAATAAAACCATTTGCGTTTAAAGCCTTTTTTAAAGCATTTTTATACCAAACTCCAAAATTTACATTTGAAGTGGTATATCCAAGGTTGTCGCCATCATTATTTGTAACAACGGCAACTATCTTTTTATTGGTTCTTTCGTCTTTAAAGGAGTTTATATATACACTTTTGTGAGTATTTTTAAAACTTAGAAAGCTTACTTGATATGGTTTTATATCTATAGAGCTACTTTTATAAGAGCAACCTGAGAGTAAAAATATTCCTATTGTAACAAATACTAAACCTAATTTTCTCATCATGTCTCCTTTGAAGCCAAATTTTGCAATAGACTTCATTACATTAGCACTACTACAACAAAGTCTATTGCAAAATTTAGGTTTAAAGGATTTGAGTTTTAGGGTGAAATTAATTCTAAATACTAAATCCTAAAACCTAAATCCTTTACTCCTTCATTTAGTCTATCTTCAATACGGATAAAAAAGCTTCCTGCGGAAGTTGTACTTTGCCTATGGCTTTCATTCTTTTTTTACCTGCTTTTTGTTTTTCAAGCAGTTTTCTTTTTCTGGTTATATCTCCACCGTAACATTTTGCGGTTACATTTTTGCCCATTGATTTTACTGTTTCTCTTGCTATTATTTTATTGCCGATACTGGCTTGTATGGCTACTTCAAAAAGTTGTCTCGGTACTAACTCTTTCATAGTTTTTACAAGTTCTCTTCCTTTGCTCCCAGCTTTATTTTTTGGAACTATGATGGAAAGTGCATCTACTATTTCTCCAGCTACTCTTACATCAAGTTTTACTAGATCTCCCTCTTTGTAACCGATAGGCTCATAATCAAAACTTGCATACCCTTTTGTACTTGATTTAAGCTTATCATAAAAGTCCATCACTATCTCATTCATGGGAAGTAGATACTCTAAAAGTACTCTATCAGTTGTGATATAGTCCATATTTTTTTGAATTCCTCTTTTGTTGTTTAAAAGAGTTATTATGTTACCTAAAAATTCATTAGGAGTTACAATGGTAGCTTTTACATAAGGCTCGTAAATCTTTTCTATCTCATTTACAGGAGGAAGTTCGCTTGGATTTTGTATCTCTATGGTAGTTCCATCGGTTTTTTCAACCTTATATATAACAGTAGGGGCAGTTGCTATGAGGTCTATACCAAACTCTCTTTCAAGTCTTTCTTTTATAACCTCCATGTGTAAAAGACCCAAAAAACCAACCCTAAAACCAAACCCTAAAGCTGCTGAAGTTTCTGGCTCATAAGAGATACTAGAGTCATTTAGTTGAAGCTTATCAAGTGCATCTCTAAGATCTTCAAATTTGTCTGTTTCTATGGGATAAATCCCTGCAAATACAAAAGCTTTTGCTTCCTGAAAACCTTGTATTGCTTTAGCGGTAGGATTTTTGGCATCTGTTATAGTGTCTCCTACTTTTACATCACCTACATTTTTAAGACCAAGTATAACGATACCTATCTCACCTGTTTTGATACTTTTTGTATCTATCTGCTTTAGAGGATGAGGGTATTTAAGTCCTAAAACTTCATGTTTTTTTCCGGTACTTACAACAAGTACTTCTTCACCTTTTTTTATCTCTCCGTCAAAAACTCTCACGAGTGCCAATGCTCCAAGATAATTATCAAACCAACTATCATATATAAGAGCTTTTAAAGGAGCTTTTTCATCACCGTTTGGCGGTGGGACTTTTTCTATTATGGTATGAAGTAACTCTTTTATACCTATACCGCTTTTTGCACTAACTTCCAAAGCTTCAGAACAGTCAAGTCCTATGGTGTGCTCTATTTCCTCTTTTACTCTTTTTGGATCAGCTGCAGGTAGGTCTATCTTATTGATGATAGGGATGATTTCAAGGTCGTGTTCGAGTGCTACATAAACATTTGCTATGGTTTGAGCTTCTACTCCCTGAGAGGCATCTACAACTAGTAGGGCACCTTCACAAGAGCCTAAAGACCTACTTACTTCATAAGAAAAGTCAACATGACCGGGAGTATCTATGAGATTTAGGATATATTTTTGTCCGTTTTCTTCATAATTTAGTCTAACAGATTGAGCTTTGATGGTGATGCCCCGCTCTTTTTCTATATCCATAGTATCCATCACTTGAGAGCTCATCTCTCTATCGCTGATGGCACCGCATTCACTTATAAGTCTATCAGCAAGTGTACTTTTGCCATGATCTATATGAGCTATGATAGAAAAGTTTCTAATATTTTGTTGCATTAAACAAATAACCCATTTACACTTTCATTGTGATATACTCTTCTGATAACTTCAGCAAATAAAGGTGCTACGCTTAAAACTGTTATTTTGTTACTATTTGATTTTAAGGGGATGGTATCAGAAACTATCAATTCATCAAGTTCGCTTTTATCTATCCTCTCATAAGCTGGACCGCTTAAAACTGCATGAGTACAACATGCCATAACACTTGAGGCACCTTTTCCTTTTAAAACAGAAGCTGCTTTTGTGATAGTTCCGGCAGTATCTATCATATCATCTACTAAAATGACATCTTTTCCTTCTACATCACCTATGATATTCATTACTTCGCACTCATTTGCCTTTTCTCTTCTTTTGTCAACTATAACCATATCGACACCAAGTTTTTTAGCAAATGCTCTAGCTCTTGCAACTCCTCCTATATCTGGGCTTGCAATGATAGGATTTTTGAGATTTTTTCTCTTAACATAGTCCAAAAATATAATGTTACCATACAAATTATCAACAGGTATATCAAAAAATCCCTGAATTTGACCGGCATGCAAATCTATAGTAACAACTCTGTCGATCCCCGCTGTTTGTAAAAGATTGGCAACAAGTTTAGCTGTGATAGGAACTCTAGGAGCAGCTTTCCTATCTTGTCTAGCATATCCAAAATAAGGCATGATAGCAGTTATAGAGTTAGCCGAACTTCTTCTAAGAGCATCGGTCATGATAAGTATCTCCATAAGAGTATCATTGGCCGGTGCACAAGTGGGTTGTACCACAAATACATCTTTGCCTCTTACACTTTCGCTTATTTGCACACCTATTTCACCATCACTAAATCTCCTGATAGTAGCATCTGAAAGCGGTAAAGTTAAATGTTTGGCAACTTTTTTTGCAAATTCCTCATTGGCAGTACCCGAAAAGACTTTATATCCTCTCATTTTATTGATCCTTATAGATAAAATATGGGTGTATTATACTTTATACTACTTAATAAACTCATAAACTTCATCAGCTTTAAGTCTTATCCTTTTTGGTTGAGGATTTACTCTATATCCAAACGGTAGTAGTAGTGCTATTTGAAACTTTTTTATATCAAGATTTAAAATTTTTTCCACCTCTTGTCTATCCATTCCTTCTATCGGACAAGAATCTATACCTTTTACCGCAGCAGCAGTCATCATATTTGCAGAAGCTATATAACACTGTTTTGAACTCCATGCATAAAGTGTCTCATCATTTTCCAATATGCCTGTTTTTTCCAAATGACTTTTATAGAGTTCTACATACTTTTTTATCATATCCTGAGGTAAGTCTCTTCTTTGAAATCTTTTAGTAGGTATTCCACTTTGAGGTTTTAAACTATCAATAGCCGCAAGGATGACAACAAGATGTGAACAAGTAGTTATCTGAGGTTGATCCCAACAGTGCGGTCTTATCCTTTTTTTAAGCTCATCATTTGTGATAACTAAAAATTTCCACCCCTCTTGACCAAAAGATGAGGGAGAGTTTCTTCCTGCTTCTAGGATAAATAATATATCTTCATCATTTATCTTTTTTGTTTCATCAAATAGTTTACACGCATGTCTAAAATCCATCGCTTCTTTAAAACTTTTATCCATTAAATATCTCCTTCAAGTAAAAAATATAGCTAACCATATAGTAGTTTGCTCTAAAGCAGTATAACTTACTCTATGCTTTTTATGCTTTGGTATAAGAAGATAATCTCCACTCTTTAAAGTAACTATTTTATCTTCAAACTCGATCTCTGCTTTTCCCTCAAATAGTAAAACAAATTCATTCTCCTCTTGATCATACCAAAAATCTACAGCTGAGGTTTGACCGTAAGAGACAATTCTTTCTATTTTAATATCTCTATTTTGAAATAGAGTATTAAAAATCTCCTTCTTGCTTGTTGGCGGAATATTATCAAAAATATTACTCAATTTCAAAAGTTAACTCTTTTTTATTTTTTATCTCTTTTATCTCTTTGATTTTTAGATTGTTAAACTCTATTTGCATCAATTCTTTCTCATTTTTAGGCTGATATATTGCCAATTCTCTTGCTATTTTTCCACGATATGCTTTTGCCCAATGACTTACGACTTTAGAGTTTTTTAAAAATTTAAAAGTATAGTATTTTTTGCTAGGAAGATAAAATTTTTCATAAAAAGTTGCTCTTAAGTCTATAACAAGTTCGTTTTTAAGATATTTATCCAAAGAGAATGAAAACTCTTTTTTATAAAAGTTTTCAAAAGCAAAGTTTTCAACCCTCTCACCCTGCTTAAGTTTATAATAAGGAATACAAGTTTTTGCTAAGATTGGACCAAAAAGGTTGGAAAATATTATCATATTATTATCTAAAAATTCCTGTTCACTCTTTCTTAAAGTAGGATATGAAAGGTACTCATATCCTACTCCGTTATATCTTAGTATTGCTTTTTGTGTTTTATCTTTAAATATATCTATATCTTCAAGAGTTTTAAGTAATTTTTCATTTTTTATACCAAAAAGTTTTTTTAGTTCATCTTTAGAAGCATTATTTATAAAATTTTGATATTTTTTTGTGGCAAATCCTCGTTTTTTTATAAGTTTATCAAATAAAAAAGTTTCCAATTGCAAACTATCACAAGAACTTTCTAGAGATTTTGATTCACTTGGTGAAAAAAGTATTTTCATGTAATAATTCCTATTTTTGTAAAATTATATCAAAATATTTTTCAATATCTTATAATTCTATTGACATTATTGGAAATTTAAAGTATAATTTCACCTCATTTTTAAGAGGTGCTGGCGTAGCTCAGTTGGTAGAGCACCTGATTTGTAATCAGGCGGTCGGGGGTTCAAGTCCCTTTGCCAGCTCCATTTTCTTAAAATTTGAGACAGTGTTTGACCAGATATAATATAGTAAACGGCAATAGGGTGAGATACTCAAGCGGCCAACGAGGGCAGACTGTAAATCTGCTGGTTTTTACCTTCGGAGGTTCGAATCCTCCTCTCACCACCATTACTATAAGCGGGAGTAGCTCAGTTGGCTAGAGCATCAGCCTTCCAAGCTGAGGGTCGCCGGTTCGAGCCCGGTTTCCCGCTCCATATCAAAACTGGGAGCTGTTGTAAGAAAATTTGATCTTTCGCAAAAGTATCACATTCTGCAACTTTTTAAAGCCCCTCATTTTTGATATTTGGTTTTTTATTGGTAGTTATATGAGAGTTTGCTCATATGGCTCAGAGGTAGAGCACTTCCTTGGTAAGGAAGAGGTCGAGGGTTCAAGTCCCTCTATGAGCTCCATTACAATTTAGAAAAAGAAAGTTTCGGCCGAAGCTTTTAACTTACATATCTATGCCAAAGATGTAAGTAAAAACAAAATTACCCACGGAGGAAAAGATGGCAAAAGAGAAATACGAAAGAACCAAACCACATGTAAACATAGGTACCATAGGTCATGTTGATCACGGTAAAACAACTTTAACAGCTGCAATTTCTGCGGTACTTGCTGAAAAAGGTCTTGCTGAAAAAAGAGATTTTGATCAGATAGATAATGCTCCAGAAGAGAGAGAAAGAGGTATTACTATCGCTACTTCTCATATAGAGTATGAAACAGATAATAGACACTATGCTCATGTTGATTGTCCCGGACACGCTGATTATGTTAAAAATATGATCACAGGTGCTGCACAAATGGATGGTGCTATACTAGTTGTTAGTGCTGCTGATGGTCCTATGCCTCAAACTAGAGAGCACATACTACTTTCAAGACAAGTCGGTGTTCCTTATATAGTAGTTTTCATGAACAAAGCTGATATGGTTGATGATGAAGAACTACTTGAGCTAGTTGAAATGGAGATAAGAGAATTGCTTGACGAGTATCAATTCCCCGGAGATGATACACCAATCGTTGCAGGTTCAGCTCTTAAAGCTCTAGAAGAAGTAAAAGCCGGTCAAACAGGTGAATGGAGTGAAAAAATACTTGAACTTATGAAAGAAGTTGATGAGTATATTCCAACTCCAGAAAGAGATACTGATAAAGATTTCTTGATGCCTGTTGAAGATGTTTTCTCAATCTCAGGAAGAGGAACAGTTGTAACAGGTAGAATCGAAAGAGGTGTTGTAAAAGTTGGAGATGAGATAGAAATAGTAGGTATCAAGCCAACTCAAAAAACAGTTGTAACCGGTGTTGAAATGTTTAGAAAAGAGCTAGACCAAGGTGTTGCCGGTGATAACTGCGGTGTACTTTTAAGAGGAACTAAAAAAGAAGATGTTGAAAGAGGAATGGTACTTTGTAAACCGGGCTCAATAACTCCTCATACTAAATTTGAAGCTGAAGTTTATATCTTAACTAAAGAAGAGGGTGGAAGACATACTCCTTTCTTTAACAATTATAGACCTCAATTTTATGTAAGAACAACTGATGTTACAGGTTCTATCACATTACCGGAGGGTACTGAGATGGTTATGCCGGGTGATAATGTAAAGATTTCTGTTGAATTGATTGCTCCAATCGCTATGGAGGAAGGTACTAGATTTGCTATCAGAGAAGGTGGTAGAACAGTCGGTGCCGGTGTTGTTTCAAAAATAATAGAATAATTTATTTTATTTTACGGGGCTTATGCCCCGTTTTTATATTGATATTAAGGATATTGAATGAGAGTTAAGATCGGTTTAAAATGTACAGAATGTGGTGATATAAATTATACAACTACAAAAAATAGTAAAACTCATTCTGAAAAATTTGAAGTAAGAAAATATAGTCCAAGACTCAAAAAACATACACTTCATAAAGAAGTTAAGTTAAAATCATAGTTTTAGATTTATTCTAAAAAATAGGGCAGTAGCTCCAATTGGTAGAGCGCCGGATTCCAAATCCGATGGCTGGGGGTTCGAGTCCCTCCTGCCCTGCCACCGTAAGGATATATATATGGATAAAATAATAAGTTACATAAAACATTCAAGAGCTGAATTAACAAAAGTAATATTTCCTACTAAAGAACAAGTTAGAAATGCTTTTGTATCAGTAGTGGTAGTTGTAACAGTTGTTGCTATGTTTTTAGCTTTGATTGATTTGATTATGTCATTTACACTCTCACACATAGCATAGGAGAAGGTTCAATATGTCGTTAAAATGGTATGCAATTCAAACCTATGCAGGAAGTGAACAAAGTGTAAAAGAGGCTATAAAAAATTTAGCCGTTCAATATGGTATAGAAGATAAATTGGGTGAAGTAGTAGTTCCGACTGAAGATGTTATAGAGATAAAAAACGGTAAAAAAAAGATAAGTGAAAGAAGTTTATATTCCGGATATGTTTTTGCTCAAATAGATCTTGATACAAATTTTTGGCAAAAGATACAATCACTTCCAAGAGTGAGTAGATTTATCGGAGAATCAAAAAAACCTACACCACTTACTGATAAAGATATAGAACTTATACTTGAAAAAGCTAATAAAAAAGGTGATCCTAGACCTAAAGTTTCATTTGATGAAGGTGAAAATGTTAGGATTATTGAAGGACCTTTTGCAAACTTTATAGGTGTGGTCGAAGAGTATGATATGGAGCATGGAAAATTAAAACTTAATGTTTCCATTTTTGGAAGAAGTACTCCTGTGGAGATACTTTATTCACAAGTTGAAAAAATTATATAGCAAAGGAAAGAAATGGCTAAAAAAGTTACAGGTGAAATAAAGCTTCAAATTGAAGCCGGCAAAGCAAATCCTTCACCACCTGTTGGACCGGCACTTGGTCAACAAGGTGTAAACATAATGGAGTTTTGTAAAGCTTTTAATGAAAAAACAAAAGATATGATGGGATTTAAAATTCCTGTTGTTATCACTGTTTATGCTGATAGAAGTTTTACTTTTATTACAAAACAGCCACCGGCTTCTGATCTTATCAAGAAAGCTGCAAATATCAAAAAGGGAAGCGATAACCCTTTGAAAAATAAAGTTGGAAAACTTACTCGTGCTCAAGTTGAAGAAATTGTTGCAAAAAAAATAGCAGATCTCAATACTAAAGATGTAGCTGCCGCTTCAAAGATCATTGAGGGTAGTGCTAGAAGTATGGGCATAGAGATAGTTGACTAATATACCCCAACCACATGGGATAATGTGGAAGCAAAAAAAATGCGGAGAAAAATAGATGGCAAAAAAGATTTCAAAAAGATTTCAAGAATTAAACAAAAGATTTGATAAAAATTCAACTTATCAAAAAGATGAAGCAGTAGAAGTTGTTAAAAACTTAGCTTCAGCTAAATTTGATGAGACTGTAGAGGTTGCACTTAAACTAAATGTAGATCCTAGACATGCTGATCAAATGGTAAGAGGTTCAGTTGTTCTTCCTGCGGGAACAGGTAAAAAAGTAAGAGTTGCGGTAGTAGCAAAAGATGCAAAAGCAGACGAAGCGAAAGAGGCTGGAGCAGATTTGGTCGGTGCTGAAGAATTGATACAAGATATTCAATCAGGTAAAATAGACTTTGATGTACTTATTGCAACACCAAACATGATGGGTTTGGTTGGAAAAGTAGGTAGAACTTTAGGACCAAAAGGTTTGATGCCAAATCCTAAAACCGGAACAGTTACTATGGATGTTGCTCAAGCTGTAAAAAATGCTAAAGGCGGACAAGTTAATTTTAGAGTTGATAAGCAGGGAAATATTCATGCAGGAATTGGTAAAGCAAGTTTTACAAAAGAGCAATTGAATGATAATCTAACTACTTTTATAAGAGCAATAAACAAGCATAAGCCCGCATCTTCTAAAGGAAGATATATAAAAAATGCAGCTTTATCTTTAACAATGAGTCCGTCAGTACAGTTAGATGTACTTGAACTAATGGATATAAAATAATTAATCTTAAAACTGAAGACAGCAGGTTGGGATACTCCTTATCCCTATAAATCCCGCCGAAGTTTGATGTTTTGAAAGGAGAAAAAATGCTAACAAGAAGTCAAAAAGCTAAGATTATCGACAATCTAGCAAATGAGTTCAAATCTGCCGGTGCAGTTGTAATCTGCGGATTTACCGGAATAACTCATAAGCAACTTGAAGCTTTAAGACAGCATGCTGATGAAAATAATACAAAAGTTAGAGTTGTAAAAAACACTTTTGTAACATTGGCTGCCGAAAAAGCAGATATGGACAAAATAAATGTTGTTGAAAACAATCTTGCAATTTGGTCTGATGATCAAATTTCAGCATGTAAAGTTGCTGATAAATTTGCAAGTGCCAACAAAGATAAATTTGTTATAAAAGCCGGTTATCTTGAAGGAAAAATTGCTGATGTTGCTACGATCAATGCAATGGCTAAATTACCTAGTCGTGATGAATTACTTGGTATGTTGCTATCTGTTTGGACTGCACCTGCAAGAAACTTTGTTACCGGACTTGATAATTTACGAGCTAAGCTTGAAGAAAATGCTGCATAAAGCAGTATAAACCACAAATTAAGAATAAATAAAAAAAGGATGTAAAAATGGCAATAACTAAAGAAGATGTATTAGAGTATATCTCAAATCTTAGTGTATTAGAGCTTTCTGAACTTGTAAAAGAGTTTGAGGAAAAATTTGGTGTTTCTGCTCAACCTACAGTAGTTGCAGGTGGAGTTGCAGGTGGTGAAGCAGCTGCAGCAGAAGAGAAAACAGAGTTTGATGTAGTGTTGACTGCAGCCGGCGATAAGAAAATCAATGCTATTAAAGCTGTAAGAGCTATCACCGGTCTTGGTCTAAAAGAAGCAAAAGCTGCTGTTGAAGAAGTTCCTACAACTTTAAAAGAGGGAATTTCTAAAGATGAAGCAGAAGAGATTAAAAAACAACTTGAAGAAGCAGGCGCATCTGCTGAAATCAAGTAAGTAAATCAATACGGGAGTATATCCCGTATTGAATTTAGTATAAACCGTAATAATGGTGTTAATGGTTTTGATTTTTTCAAAACAACTTCTTCTATTTTATTGCTGCAGCAATAAAAAAATACTACTATGAGGTAGAATGCATGTCAAATAACATAAAATCAGGAAATCGACTAAGAGTTGATTTTTCAAAAGTAAAAAAAAGTATAGATGTCCCCAATCTTTTACAACTCCAACAAAAAAGTTTCGAATATTTTTTAAATGTCAATAGTGACGGTGAAAGTGGAATAGAACATGTTTTCAAGTCTATTTTTCCAATTCATGATCAGCAAAATAGAATTACACTAGAGTATGTAAGTAGCGAATTGGTTAAGCCAAAATATTCAATACAAGAGTGTATAGATAGAGGTTTAACTTATGCTGCTAATTTGAAAATGAATATTAGATTGATACTGTGGGATAAAGATGAAAAAACCGGTGAAAAAAAAGGTGTCAAAGATATAAAAGAACAAAGTATATACATAAGAGATATTCCTCTTATGATCGATAGAGTATCATTTATTATAAACGGTGTTGAAAGAGTTGTTGTAAATCAACTCCACAGAAGTCCGGGTGTTATATTTAAAGAAGAAGAGAGTTCAGTTAGTTCAAACAAACTTATTTATACTTCTCAAATTATACCTGATAGAGGCTCTTGGCTCTACTTTGAATATGATGCTAAAGATATTTTATATGTGAGAATCAATAAAAGAAGAAAAGTTCCTATAACTATACTTTTTAGAGCATTAGGATATAGCAAACAAGATATTTTAAAACTTTTTTATCCAATTCAAAAAATAGTCATAAAAGATAATAAATTTTTGATAAAATTTAATCCTGAAGATTTTTTAGGTAGAGTAGAGTTTGATCTTTATGATGATAAAGGCAATCTACTTATAAAAGAAGGCAAAAGGCTTACAAAGAAAAAAGCTGAAAAATTAAAAAATGATGGAATTGAGTGGGTAGAGTATCCTACTGAAACTTTGATAAATAGATTTTTATCATCTCCTATAATTGATAATGAAAGTGGTGAAATTCTTTATGATACACTAACACAGCTTGATGAAAATAAGATGCTTAAACTCATAGAAATGGGTTGTGAAGAGATAGAGATAGCCAATGACTTGGCAAGCGGTGTGGATGATGCTATCATCAACTCATTTTTAGCTGATTTTGAAACACTAAAACTATTAAAACAGACTGAAGGTGTTGAGGATGAAAACGATCTCTCTTGCATAAGAATACATAAGGTAATGAGACCGGGCGAACCTGTTACAAAAGAGGCTGCAAAAGCTTTTGTAAATGATCTCTTTTTTAATATAGAAAGATATGATTTGACTAGAGTTGGTAGAATGAAAATGAACCATAAGCTAGGTCTTGATATACCTGAATATGTAACAGTTTTAACAAATGAAGATATTATAAAAACCGCAAAATATTTGATAAAAGTAAAAAACGGTCAAGGTCATATAGATGATAGAGACCATTTAGGTAATAGAAGAATAAGAGCCATAGGTGAACTTTTGGCAAATGAACTTCATACCGGTCTTATAAGAATGCAAAAAGCCATAAAAGATAAGTTTACAACTTTAAGCGGTAATATTGAAGATATTATGCCGTATGATTTGGTAAACTCTAAAATGATAACTAACTCTATTATGGAGTTTTTTACAACTGGACAGCTTTCGCAATTTATGGATCAAACAAATCCACTTAGCGAAATAACTCACAAAAGAAGACTTTCAGCTTTGGGTGTGGGCGGTCTTGTAAAAGAGAGAGCCGGTTTTGAAGTAAGAGATGTTCATCCTACTCATTATGGAAGAATTTGTCCGATTGAAACTCCTGAGGGTCAAAATATCGGTCTTATAAATACTTTGGCAACTTATGCAAAAGTTAATGATCTAGGTTTTATCGAAGCTCCGTATAGAATAGTAAAAGATACAAAAGTTACAAATGAAGTCAAATATATTACAGCTACTCAAGAGGAAGGATTGACTATCGCTCCGGCTTCAACTAAACTTGATAGTGAAGGTAATATTGTTGAAGATTTGATAGAAGTTAGAAAAGACGGTGAAATTATACTAGCTCCAAAAGAGAGTGTTGACTTAATAGATCTTGCTTCTGTAATGGTAACCGGTGTTGCCGCAAGTTTAATTCCATTTTTAGAGCATGATGATGCAAACAGAGCTTTGATGGGTTCAAATATGCAACGACAAGGTGTTCCACTTCTTAAAAATGAAGCTCCAATGGTTGGAACCGGCGTTGAAAAAATAGTCGCTAGAGATTCTTGGGCAGCCATAAAAGCAAAAAGAAGCGGTATTATTGAAAAGGTTGATAGTAAAAATATCTATATATTAGGCGAAGATGATAAAGGTGCCTACATAGATCACTACACTATGCAAAAAAATGTAAGAACCAATCAAAATACATCTTATACTCAGTATCCTGTTGTAAAAAAAGGTCAATATGTTGAAGCAGGTCAAGTTATAGCTGATGGTCCAAATATGGATATGGGTGAACTTGCTATCGGTAAAAATGTTATGGTTGCATTCTTGCCATGGAATGGATATAACTATGAGGATGCTATTGTTATAAGTGAAAAATTGATAAGAGAGGATACATTTACTAGTGTTCATGTATATGAACACGAGGTAGAAGCTAGAGAGTTAAAAGACGGTACAGAAGAGATTACAAAAGATATACCTAATGTCAAAGAGGAGGATTTAGCTCATCTTGATGAAAGCGGTATAGTTAAAATCGGTACCTACATAAAACCCGGAATGATACTTGTAGGAAAAGTAAGTCCAAAAGGCGAAATAAAACCGACTCCTGAAGAGAGACTTTTAAGGGCAATATTCGGCGAAAAAGCTGGACATGTGGTAAACAAATCACTCTATGCCAAATCTTCAACAGAGGGTGTTGTAATAGATGTCAAAATTTTTACCAAAAAAGGATATGAAAAAGACCCAAGAGCCGTTAAAGCTTTTGAAGAGGAGAAAAAAAGGCTTGATAGAGATCACCTTGATAGACTTCTTATGCTAGATCGTGAAGAGATACTAAAGATAAACTCACTTCTTAGCAAAAATCCTCTTGAAAGTGATGCAAAAGTTTCAGGCAAAGAGTATAATGCCGGAGATTTGATAGCAAAAGAGGATTTAGAAAGTGTCAATAGATTTGCACTTAATTCTCTTGTAAAATCTTTTTCCAAAGAGATACAAGATGAATTTAATCATATAAAAGAGTACTTCCAAAATGCTAAAAAAGAGCTAAAAGAAGAGCATGATGCAAAGCTTGATATAATTAGAAAAGATGATATTCTTCCAAGTGGTGTTGTTAAACTTGTTAAAGTTTATATTGCTACAAAAAGAAAGCTAAAAGTCGGTGACAAAATGGCTGGACGACACGGAAACAAAGGTATCGTATCAAATATTGTACCCGAAGTTGATATGCCTTATCTTAAAGATGGAAGAAGTGTTGAAATATGTTTGAATCCACTGGGTGTTCCTTCAAGGATGAATATAGGTCAAATCTTGGAAGTTCACTTAGGACTTGCCGGGAAAAGACTTGGAGATCAGATAGAAGATATCTTTAAGAAAAAACAAGGTGATTGGTTAAAAACTCTAAGAGAAAAAATGAAAGAGATAAGTGAAGTTGCAAAGCTTACAACTCCTGAATTTATCGATTCTTTAAGTGATAATGAACTTTTAGAGTATGCTAGAGACTGGTCAAGGGGTGTCAAGTTTGCTACTCCAATTTTTGAGGGTGTAAATGAAGAAGAGTTTAAAAAACTTTTTGAATTAGCCAAGATAGATATGGATGGAAAAACTGAACTATATGATGGAAAAACCGGTGAAAAAATGGAAGAGAGAGTAAATGTGGGATATATGTATATGCTAAAACTTCATCACTTAGTTGATGAAAAAGTTCATGCAAGAAGTACAGGACCTTACTCACTTGTTACTCAACAACCAGTTGGCGGTAAAGCACTCTTTGGAGGTCAAAGATTTGGTGAGATGGAAGTTTGGGCACTTGAGGCTTACGGTGCTTCAAATACTCTAAAAGAGATGCTTACAATCAAATCAGATGATGTTGAAGGTAGAGTAAAAGCCTATAAAGCACTCACAAGAGGTGAAAATGTACCTCAGACCGGAATTCCGGAGACATTTTTTGTTTTAACAAATGAGTTAAAATCATTGGCACTTGATGTTCGTATATATAAAGAGGAAGATGAAAATGAAGAAAATGGTTGAAATAGAGATAAACGAAGAAAATAGACCAAGAGACTTTGACCAGTTTCAGTTAAGACTTGCCAGCCCCGAGACTATAATGTCTTGGAGTTATGGTGAAGTAAAAAAGCCTGAAACCATAAACTATAGAACTTTAAAGCCGGAGAGAGACGGACTATTTTGTGCAAAGATTTTTGGTCCTATAAGGGACTATGAGTGTTTATGCGGTAAATATAAAAAAATGAGATACAAAGGTATCAAATGTGAAAAGTGTGGTGTCGAAGTAATTAGCTCAAAAGTAAGAAGAAGCAGAATGGGGCATATTGAGCTTGTTACACCGGTTGCACATATTTGGTATGTGAACTCTCTTCCTAGTAGAATTGGAACTTTGCTTGGCGTGAAAATGAAAGATCTTGAGAGAGTTTTATATTATGAAGCTTATATCGTCAAAAATCCGGGTGATTCGTACTATGACAATGAAAATAAAAAGCCCGTTGCAAAATATGATGTACTAAATGAAGAGCAGTATCAATCACTAGCTAAAAGATATGAAGATAGCGGTTTTGAAGCCTATATGGGTGGAGAAGTTGTAAGAGACCTTTTAGCTGAACTTGATTTGGTTGAACTTCTTGAAAAATTAAAGGCTCAAATGGAGGCAACAAATTCTGAGGCAAAGAAGAAAACCATAGTAAAAAGACTTAAAGTAACAGAAGCTTTTTTAAATAGCGGTAATAAACCTGAATGGATGATGATAACTGTTTTACCGGTACTTCCACCTGATCTTAGACCACTTGTAGCACTTGATGGAGGTAAGTTTGCGGTAAGCGATGTAAATGATTTGTATAGACGAGTTATAAATAGAAACGGTAGACTTAAAAGATTGATGGAACTTGATGCTCCTGAGATCATCATAAGAAATGAAAAAAGAATGCTTCAAGAAGCGGTAGATGCTCTATTTGATAACGGCAGACGAGCAAATGCCGTAAAAGGTGCCAATAAAAGACCTCTTAAATCTCTTAGTGAAATTATCAAAGGAAAACAAGGAAGATTTAGACAAAATTTACTTGGAAAGAGGGTTGACTTTTCGGGAAGAAGTGTTATCGTTGTAGGACCAAATTTAAGAATGGATCAGTGCGGACTTCCAAAAAATATGGCACTAGAGCTTTTCAAGCCGCATTTATTGGCAAAACTTGAAGAGAAAGGATACTCTACAACTATCAAACAAGCCAAAAAAATGATAGAAGCAAAAACCAATGAAGTTTGGGAGTGTTTGCAAGAAGTTGTTGATAATTATCCGGTGCTTTTAAACCGTGCTCCGACACTTCACAAACTCTCCATCCAAGCCTTTCACCCTGTTTTAATAGATGGAAAAGCTATAAGACTTCATCCATTGGTTTGTTCAGGATTTAATGCAGACTTCGACGGTGATCAAATGGCTGTGCATGTTCCTCTTAGCCAAGAAGCTATCGCAGAGTGTAAGATACTTATGCTAAGTAGTATGAATATCTTGCTTCCGGCATCCGGAAAAGCTGTAACTGTTCCTACTCAGGATATGATTTTAGGATCATATTATATCTCTTTAGAAAAAATTGGTGTAAAAGGTGAAAATAAACTTTTTGGAAATATAAATGAAGTCATGATAGCCTTAGAAGCAAAACTTTTGGATATTCATGCCAAGATAAAAACTATAGTTGACGGTAAGATCACTTTTACAACCGCCGGTAGATTGATAGTAAAATCAATTTTACCGGATTTTGTTCCTGAAAATCTTTGGAATAAAATCCTTAAAAAGAAAGATATTGGAAATTTGGTTGATTATGTTTTCAAAGAGGGTGGTTATGGAGTTACAGCTGAATTTCTTGATAAACTAAAAGCTCTTGGATTTAAATACTCTACAAAAGCCGGTATATCCATATCAATAGATGACATAAAAACTCCTGCAAGTAAAGAAAAATATGTAAAAGAAGCAAAAAAGAAAGTTATAGAAATTCAAAAGCAGTTTCAAGCAGGTCTTTTAACTTCTTCTGAAAGATATAATAAAATCATTGATATATGGACAGATACAAACAATACTTTAGCAAGCGAAATGATGAAACTAGTTGAAAGTGACAAAGACGGCTTTAATTCTATCTATATGATGGCTGATTCCGGTGCTAGAGGTAGTGCGGCTCAGATAAGACAGCTTTCAGGCATGAGGGGTCTTATGGCAAAACCTGACGGAAGTATTATCGAGACACCTATTATCTCAAACTTTAAAGAGGGTTTGAATGTTCTTGAATACTTTATTTCTACTCACGGTGCTAGAAAAGGTTTGGCTGATACTGCACTAAAAACTGCAAATGCAGGATATTTGACAAGAAAACTTATAGATGTTTCTCAGAATGTAAAAGTAACGATGGAAGATTGTGGTACTCATGAAGGTGTTGAAATATCAGATATTACTTCAAACGGCGACCTTATAGAAAGTTTGGATGAAAGAGCTCTTGGTAGGGTTTTGGCTGAGGATGTGATCGACTCTATTACCAATGAAGTACTCTTTAGCGAGGGTACATTGATAGATGAGAAAAAAGCACTTGCATTAAAAGAGGCCGGAATTAAATCAGTAGTCATTAGGACACCTATAACTTGTAAAGCACCAAAAGGTGTATGTTCAAAATGTTACGGTATCAATCTAGGAGAAGGCAAACTTGTCAAGCCGGGAGAAGCTGTAGGAATACTTTCAGCTCAATCTATCGGAGAGCCCGGAACTCAGCTAACACTAAGAACATTCCATATAGGCGGTACTGCTTCAACAGAAGCTCAAGATAGACAAGTAACAGCTAAAAAAGAGGGTTTTATAAGATATTATAACCTCAAAACATATAAAAATAAAGCTGGCAAACTGATAGTCGCAAATAGAAGAAATGCCGGTGTTTTACTTGTTGAACCAAAAATAAAAACAACTATTGACGGAGTTATTGAAATAATTAATATTCATGATGAAACAAATATAATTATCAAAAATGGTAAAGAAGAGATTAAATATATCCTAAGAAAAAATGATATAGCTAAACCCAATGAACTAGCAGGTGTAGGCGGTAAAGTAGAAGGTAAATTTTTAATCCCCTATAAAAACGGAGATAAAGTTGCTAAAAATGAGAGTATTGTTGAGGTTATAAAAGAGGGGTGGAATATACCAAATAGAATTCCGTATGCTAGTGAACTTAAAGTAAATGACGGTGAACCTGTTGTTCAAACTATCACTTCAAAAGCTTCCGGTGTTATAAAATATTATAAATTGATAGGTGACTATCTTGAGAGATTTAATGATATTGAAAAAGATCATAAAGTTGTAGAAAAAGGACTTTTTGCAGTTATTGCAGATGATGAAGGAAGAGAAGCTGTGAGATACTATCTACCTAGAAACTCTATTCTTAATTTTGAAGATAATTCAAATATTAAAAAAGGTGATAAGATAGCAGTTCCTTCAAAGAATGAACAAACTGTTATAGCTGATTGGGATCCATATTCAACTCCGATTATTGCCGAAGAGAGCGGAACTGTTACTTTTGAAGATATTATGCCGGGAATTACTGTGGATGAACAATTTGATGAACTTACCGGTCAAAGTAGGCTTGTTGTCAATGAGTATCTGCCTAGTGGAGTTAAACCTACTCTTGTATTGGCTACGGATAAAGGTGAAATTTTAAGATACCAACTAGAGCCAAAGACTGCGATATTTGTTCAAAATGCAGAGAAAGTAGCACAAGCAGATATCATAGGAAGAACTCCAAAAGCTGTTGCAAAGTCAAAAGATATTACCGGTGGTCTTCCAAGAGTTAGTGAACTTTTTGAAGCAAGACGACCAAAAAATGCTGCTGTTATTGCTGAAGTTGACGGAACTATAAGATTTGGTAAGCCACTAAGAAATAAAGAAAGGATTATTATAGATACTCCTGCCGGTAAATCTTACGAGTACCTTGTTGATAAAAATCACCAAATATTTGTGCATGCGGGCGAATTTGTGCATGCGGGTGAACAACTGACTGATGGTGTTATATCAAGTCATGATATATTGAGAATTCTTGGTGAAAAAGCACTTCATACATATATTATCAGCGAAATTCAGCAAGTTTATAGATCTCAAGGTGTTGCTATCAATGATAAACATATAGAAGTTATAGTATCTCAAATGTTAAGACAAGTTAAGATAGTCGATAGTGGTGATACAAAATTGATTGTCGGTGATTTGATAAGTAGAAGAAGGTTTAAGGCAGAAAATGAGAGAATTATAAGAATAGGCGGTGAACCGGCTATCGCAGAACCTGTACTTCTTGGTGTAACAAGAGCCGCTATCGGAAGTGATTCTATCATATCTTCAGCATCATTCCAAGAGACAACTAAAGTTTTAACTGAAGCTAGTATTGCTGCAAAGATTGATTATCTTGAAGATTTGAAAGAGAATGTAATCCTAGGAAGAACCATCCCTGTTGGAACAGGTCTTTATAAAGATAGAGAGTTTAAGATAACTGCAAAAGATGCAATATAAGATATAGGTGATAGACGGTATTCTTTGTTATATCTTAATTTAAGCTATAAAAAGATAAAATACCGTCTATTTTTGGATAATTGTATCCATTAAAATAAAATTTATAGTAAAGGAAAAGATGTGCCTACCATCAATCAATTGGTAAGAAGAGAAAGAAAAAGGGTGATCAAAAAGTCAAAATCACCTGCACTTGTTAAGTGTCCTCAAAGAAGAGGTGTTTGTACAAGAGTTTATACTACAACTCCAAAAAAACCTAACTCAGCTCTTAGAAAAGTAGCAAAAGTTAGACTTACTTCAGGATTTGAAGTGATAAGCTATATCGGAGGTGAAGGACACAATCTTCAAGAACACTCTATCGTACTAGTTAGAGGCGGAAGAGTAAAAGATTTACCCGGTGTTAAGTATCATATCGTAAGAGGTGCTTTGGATGCTGCGGGTGTTGCAAATAGAAAAGTTGCTAGAAGTAAATACGGTACTAAAAGACCAAAATAATAACTATAGCTAAACAGGTTTAGTCTTTATGGCTAATACTTGAGTAAATTTAATATTGAAGGAATATAAATGAGAAGAAGAAGAGCACAGGTCAGAGAAGTACTACCTGATCCTATATATAATAGTAAAATAATCACAAAATTTATCAATTCACTTATGAAAGATGGGAAAAAGAGTGTTGCTACAAAAATTTTTTATGACGCACTTGAAACCATCGAGAAAAAGGGTGAAGAAAAAGGTATAGATGTATTTAATGCGGCTATCGAAAATATCAAACCTGTAATGGAAGTAAAAAGTAGAAGAGTAGGCGGTGCTACTTATCAAGTTCCTATCGAGGTTAGACCGGCAAGACAACAGTCATTGGCTATTAGATGGCTTATAACTTATGCAAGAAGAAGAAGTGAAAGACTTATGAAAGATAGACTTGCTAATGAATTAATGGATGCTGCAAATAGCAGAGGTGCGGCTTATAAGAAGAAAGAAGATACTTATAAAATGGCTGAAGCAAATAAAGCATTTGCTCACTATGCTTGGTAATAAAAGGAAAATATGATGGCAAGAAAAACACCCATTCAAAGAGTTAGAAATATAGGAATTGCTGCCCATATAGATGCAGGAAAAACAACAACAACCGAGAGAATTTTATTTTATACCGGAATCAGCCATAAAATAGGCGAAGTTCATGACGGTGCAGCAACAATGGACTGGATGGAACAGGAAAAAGAGAGAGGTATAACTATCACTTCTGCTGCAACTACTTGTTTTTGGAAAGATCATCAGATAAATATCATAGATACTCCCGGACACGTTGATTTTACCATAGAAGTTGAAAGAAGTATGAGAGTACTTGACGGTGCTGTTGCAGTTTTTTGTGCAGTCGGCGGTGTGCAGCCTCAAAGTGAAACTGTATGGAGACAAGCAAATAGATATGAAGTTCCAAGAATGGTTTTTGTCAATAAAATGGACAGAGTCGGAGCTGATTTTTATGAAGTTGAAAGACAGATAAAAGATAGACTTAAAGCCAATCCTGTTCCTATTCAACTTCCAATAGGTGCTGAAGATAATTTCAAAGGCGTAGTTGACCTAGTTGAAATGAAAGCCTATGTATGGGAAGATGAAGCTGCTATGGGATCAAAATATGAAGTAGTTGATATTCCCGAAGATCTTCAAGAAAAAGCTGAAGAATATAGAGAAAAACTTATCGAAGCTATCTCAGAAACTGATGATGAACTTATGGAAAAATATCTTGCCGGTGAAGAGTTAACGGTAGAAGAGATAAAAAAAGGTATAAAAGCAGGTTGTTTAAGTCTTGATTTGGTTCCTATGACTTGTGGAACTGCATTTAAAAACAAAGGTGTTCAGCCACTTTTAGATGCAGTTGTGGATTATATGCCGGCTCCTACTGAAGTTGCTCACATAAGAGGTGAGTATGAAGATGGAACAAAAACAGAAGTTAAATCAACAGATGACGAACCTTTTGCAGCACTAGCATTTAAGATCATGACTGATCCTTTTGTAGGACAGTTAACTTTTATAAGAGTTTATAGAGGTGTGCTTGAGAGTGGAAGTTATGTTTATAATACTACAAAAGGCAAAAAAGAGAGAGTCGGAAGACTTTTGAAAATGCACTCTAACAAAAGAGAAGAGATAAAAGAGCTTTATGCCGGTGAGATTGGTGCGGTTGTAGGTCTTAAAGATACTCTTACAGGAGATACTCTTGCAGACGAAAAAGATAAGGTAATATTAGAAAAGATGGATTTTCCTGATCCGGTTATCTCTGTTGCTGTTGAGCCAAAAACTAAAGCTGATCAAGAAAAAATGGGTATAGCACTTCAAAAACTAGCTCAAGAAGATCCTAGTTTTAGAGTTCAAACTGATGAAGAGAGCGGTCAAACTATCATCAGCGGTATGGGTGAGCTTCACCTTGAAATACTTGTTGATAGGATGCTTAGAGAGTTTAAAGTTGATGCTGAAGTAGGTCAGCCTCAAGTTGCTTATAGAGAAACTATCAAAGCACCGGTTGACCAAGAGTATAAATATGCTAAGCAAAGTGGCGGTAGAGGTCAATATGGACATGTATTCTTGAAGTTAGAGCCGATGGAGCAAGGAAGCGGATATGAATTTGTTAATGCTATCAAAGGCGGTGTGGTTCCAAGAGAATATATTCCTGCAGTTGATAAAGGTGTTCAAGAAGCTATGCAAGGCGGCGTTTTGGCAGGATATCCTGTAGAAGATGTTAAAGTTACACTTTATGATGGTAGTTACCATGATGTTGACTCATCTGAAATGGCATTTAAGCTTGCAGCTTCTATGTGTTTTAAAGAGGGAGCAAGAAAAGCCAATCCTATCATCCTTGAACCTATTATGAAAGTTGAAGTTGAAGTTCCTGAAGAATTTATGGGTGATGTTATAGGAGATCTTAACAGAAGAAGAGGTCAAATAAACGCCATGGATGAAAGAGGCGGAAATAAAATCGTTGATGCTTTCGTTCCACTTTCAGAGATGTTTGGATACTCAACTGATCTAAGAAGTTCAACCCAAGGAAGAGCGACATACTCTATGGAATTTGACCATTATGATGAAGTTCCAAAAAATGTAGCTGAAGAAATTATCAAAAAAAGAAACGGATAGGAAAGATTAAAGCGGAGAGCAAAGAGCTTTCCGCTTTCTGTATGT
>JALVWI010000192.1 GCA_027038335.1 Campylobacterales bacterium
TCTCTTCAAACACAAGAAATCAATTTAAAAAGTCTCAAAAAAGCGGGCTCGGATTTGAAAAAGAGGAGGGGGTTGAAAATTTTTATAAATTGTACTCTTTAGGTATGAGAAATCTAGGAACTCCGGCTCATAGTAAAAAGTATTTTAATGAACTTATGAAATATTTGCCTTATTGTATATTTACTATTTTTGATAGTGATAAAGCGATAGGCTCTATGTTTTGTTTAAGAGACGATGATACATTAGCGGTTTTATATGCTTATACTCTTCCAAGCTATTCTAAAAAGTATGCAAACTATTTTTTATACTTAAATGCGATAAAATGGCTTACGGAAAATGGTTTAAGATATTTGGATATGGGTAGAAGCACTTATAATGAGGGTACATATCACTTTAAAAAAAAGTTTAAACCCGTATTTTACGGCATAAATTCAAAGATAAATTACGGTAAAAATACTAAACTACAAATAGCTAGTAAAATTTGGAAAAAGTTACCTTTAAGTGTAGCAAATTCAATTTCACCGATGATTAGAAAATATTTGCCTTAAAAGTTTGAAGAAAGGAAAAAAATGGATATAAATAAGATAGAAGAAGCGATACTTATAAGAAAGATTGAAGAGACTTTTTTAAATCTCTTTTCGCAGGGAAAGTTAAACGGAACCGTACATACTTGCGTAGGACAAGAGTTTTCCGCGGTTGCATTTGCCGGAAATTTAAAAAAGAAAGATTTTATATTTTCCAACCATAGATGTCATGGACACTATATCTCTTTTACGAAAGATTATCAGGGGCTTCTAGCAGAACTTATGGGTAAAAAGATAGGTACTTGTGCGGGAGTAGGAAGCTCTCAGCACTTATGTAACAATAACTTTTTTTCAAACGGCATACAAGGCGGTATCGTTCCTGTTGCCGCAGGAATGGCTTTGGCAAACAAGATAAAAAAAACCGGTGCTATGGGTATAGTTTTTATAGGTGACGGTACTCTTGGTGAAGGGGTCGTGTATGAGACGATGAATATCATCTCAAAGTGGAATATACCGCTTTTAATCGTTTGTGAAAATAATAAATACTCCCAATCAACTTCACAAAAAGATACACTCTCAGGCGATATTTTAGCTAGAGCAAAAGCATTTGGTATAAAAACTTATCATAGTGATACTTGGAATACTCAAAAACTTTTTGAAAATGCTAAAAAATCCATCGAAGAGGTCAGAAGTGAGCAAAAGCCGATATTTCATTTAGTTGATACTTATAGGTTGAAGCCTCACTCAAAAGGTGATGACAATAGAGACAAAAAAGAGATAGAGGAGTATCTAAAAAAAGACCCGGTTTATAAATTTATGCAAGAAAATCCAAAAGAGTATGAAGAGATTTCTAAAAAGATAGATAAAAAGATAGATGACTTTATAAAATCCATTGATAATGAAAAAGAGATGGATATAAGTGAATATTATGACAAAGAGAGTAGTTCAAGCAGTAATGAGTGGAGTTTAATTGAGGAGATAAACCTTAGGCAAGTGGAGCTTTTAAATAGATTTTTTGATGAGTATCTAAAAAAAGATAAAGATATGATTTTTATAGGTGAAGATGTACTCTCTCCTTACGGAGGAGCATTTAAAGTAGCTAAAAATTTATCTCTAAAATATCCTAGCCAAGTTTTTTCAACTCCTATAAGTGAACAAGCTATAACAGGTATCACAAACGGTTTGGCACTTTTTGGACTAAAGCCCTATCTTGAGATAATGTTTGGAGATTTTATAACTTTGAGCTTAGATCAAATCATTAACCATGCGGCAAAATTTTACTATATGTATAACAAACAGATAACTTGTCCGGTAGTCATAAGAACTCCTATGGGAGGGGGAAGAGGATATGGTCCAACTCACTCTCAAACATTGGATAAGTTTTTAATAGGCATAGATAATGTAAAAACTGTGTCTTTAAATACTCTGATAGATCCCTCTATTTTGTATAAAGAGATACACAAAGAAAAACACCCGGTTATCGTTATAGAAAATAAGCTTGACTACACTAGAAAAATAGCTAAAAAAAGGGTAAAAAATTATATATATGAAAGAAACCGAGATAAATATCCCATAGTAAGAATTAGACCTATCAAATCAGCTCCAAATGCTACCGTAGTAACTTACGGAGGTATGGTAGATACTGTTTTAGATAGTATTGAAGAGATATTTTTTGAATTGGATTTAAAACCTGAAATTTTTGTTTTGAG
>JALVWI010000193.1 GCA_027038335.1 Campylobacterales bacterium
TTGGTTTTTTAGTCGGTTCATTTAAAATTTTTCTTCTTTTTTCTATACTGATTTTTGCATTAAGAAGCATGGATGTTTTTAGAAACAATATTGATAATAAATTACAAAATTCATATATCTATCCGTATCTTATAAAAAGTGGAAATTATATAGTAAAGTTTAAGCTAAATGATGGAAAAAAAGCTATACAATCCATCAAACAAACAATTTCTGCCGATGACAACACCAGTAACAACAAGTGAAATATGAGAGAACAACAGTAATGCTTAATTATACCTATGATGAACTCATCTCACATTTTAAAGATATTTTAAAAAAAAGTAGTCTTAAATATACAAAACAAAGAGAAGTAGTTTTGGAAGTTTTATACAAATATAGCAAACATTTTACACCAGAAGAACTTTATACACAGATAAAAAATGAATATCCAAAATTAAACATAGGAATTGCCACTATCTATAGGACTTTAAATCTTTTGGAAGAATCCAAAATAATAACTTCTATCTCTTTTGGACAATCAGGCAAGAAGTACGAGATAGCCGTCAAACCTCATCATGACCATCTTATCTGTGATATATGTGGAAATATTATAGAATTTGAAGATGAACAGATAGAAAACAGGCAACTTGAGATTGCTAAAAAATATCATTTTTTGATAAAAAGTCACTCTTTACAACTTCACGGTATTTGCAAAGAGTGTAGAAAAAAATTAAAATATTCGTAAAGGAAAAAATTGGATCTAAATGAGTATGAGCTTCAAAGAGTTCAAAAGGCAAATGAGTTAAAAGAAAAAGGTATCAATCCATATCCGCACTATATATCAAAAGAGTTGTCAACAAAAGGGTTTTTGGATAAATTCTCTTATGTTTTACAAAGCGAAGAAAAAAGAGATGAAAACTCTTTTGGATGTGTAAACGGTAGGATAAAATTTTTAAGACTTATGGGCAAGGCTGCCTTTTTAAAGATTGAAGACAGTGAAGGCTTATTGCAAGTTTACATCAGTAGAGATGCTTTGGGGGCTGAATGGTTTAAAGATATTAAAAAATATATCGAAGTAGGTGATATTATAAAAGTATGCGGTTTTGCATTTGTTACTAAAACAGGTGAACTTACTTTACATGCTAAAGAGTTAACTCTTGTAACCAAATCTATCACTCCACTTCCTGAAAAATTTCATGGACTCAGTGATAAGGAGCTTAGATATAGACAAAGATACCTTGATATGATAATGAATAGTGATGTTAAAAAAGTTTTTAAAACAAGAAGCATCATTGTAAGTACCATTAGATCATTTTTTGAAAGTAAAGATTTCTTGGAAGTTGAAACTCCTATGATGCACCCCATTGCCGGTGGAGCAAATGCAAAACCATTTGTAACATATCATAATGCTCTAGGAGTTGAAAGATACCTTAGAATTGCACCTGAACTTTATCTAAAAAGATTGGTAGTAGGTGGATTTGAAGCGGTTTTTGAGATAAATAGAAACTTTAGAAATGAAGGTATGGATTTGACTCACAATCCGGAATTTACCATGATAGAGTTTTATTGGGCATATCACACTTACAAAGACTTAATGGCTTTAACTGAGGAGCTTTTTACAATACTTTTGGATAAACTTGGACTTGATAAAACAATAAGTTACGGCGATATAAAGATAGACTTTAGGGCACCTTTTGCAAAAGTTACTTATGATGATTCACTAACAAAAATAGGCGATATTCCAAGTGATATTATAAATGATAAAGAAAAAATTATTAATTTTTTAAAAGAAAAAGATATCAAAGTCAATGAAAAAAGTGACTTAGGACACTTGAAAGCTGAACTTTTTGATAATTTTGTAGAAGATAAGCTCATCAATCCTACTTTTATCATCGATTTTCCCATAGAGATAAGTCCACTCTCAAGAAGAAGTGATAAAAATCCAAATATTGCCGAAAGATTTGAGTTCTTTTGTGCGGGAAAAGAGATAGCAAACGGATTTAATGAGTTAAATGATCCAAAAGATCAGTATGATAGATTTAAGTCTCAGATAGACGCTAAAAATGCGGGAGATGATGAAGCTCATGAAATGGATGAAGACTATGTAAAAGCTTTATGCTATGCTATGCCTCCGACTGCGGGTGAAGGTATAGGCATAGATAGACTTGTTATGCTTTTGACTAATCAGCACTCCATAAGGGATGTTATACTATTTCCGGCAATGAAACCGATCGATAATAAACAA
>JALVWI010000194.1 GCA_027038335.1 Campylobacterales bacterium
TAAAAGATATATTTTTAAAGCTCATTACAGTTTTTGTATCATTTTTTGCGGTAGTTTATGTCATCATGTTTATACACTTTTCATTAGCTCATAAAATAGCAGATCATAGAACTTACGGTATATCCTCAAAGAGCATCCAGCTTTTAAAAGAAAATAAGCTAGATACAATAACCGGTATCAAAGAGTATATAGCCTATATGAAAAGATATGAAAAAACCGTACCCAAATACAACCCTTGCAAAAAAGGAGGAGACAACGGCTCACTAGCTATGACTTGGCCTATTATGGATAAGTGTATAAATTATAGGTGGCATAAAATAGGCTCTAAAGTACAGTATCTATATCTTGTGGGCAATCCGATCATTTGGCTTTTTGGACTTCTTGGTATCATTAGTTCACTCATACTTGTCGGAGGAAGATTTTTATACGGCTGTGAAGTAAAAAAAGAAAAATTTGGACAAATCTTTATCTTTACATCTTTATATGTTTCATATATGATAGCAATCTTAAAAATAGATAGAGTAATGTACCTATACCACTACTTTATACCTCTGCTGTTCTCTCTTATTTTGGCTGTTTTGCAGATAGATTATATTTTTGATAAAGAGTTGGAGCAAAAAGATAAAGTTTTTTATCTCTCTTTGATCTTACTCGGCGGAGTTATCATCTTTACTTTTTGGTTTTTCTCGCCTTTTACATACTATCACTATCTTGATGTGATAGAGTTCAACAAAAGAGCATGGTTTGATTTTTGGCATTTGAAAGCTATAAGGTAAACAGTATGAAAAAATATATCTTTTTACTATTTATTCTTTTTTTATGGGGATATGTGCTTTATAAAGCAGGATACTTAACCCATCATGATAAAAATATAATTGTCAAAATTATAAAACAAAGAGGAAAGATAAAAGATTTGGATACTCCGATAAAGCAAATATATGCTAAAAAGATAGAGATAGATACTCTAAAATTTCCGGTTAAAAGAGTGCTTTGGCATCATATATATGGAGATCTAGGTGCAATAAATAACTTCTTTTTGGATATAAATACGGATATTATTTTAAAAAAAGATGCTAACATCTCATTTGCCATAGGCTCTGATGACGGCTTCAGACTAAGTATAGACTCAAAAGAGGTATGCTCCCATATAAAAAATAGAGCCTTTGCTTATACAAAATGCTCAAAAAAGGTCAAAAAAGGCAGACATAAACTTCATATCTTTTACTATCAAGGGTATGGACCGATGGGACTTATAGCTTACTATGCTATAAACCATGATAGACATTTGGTAGGAGAAGACTCCAAATATCTTTCATTTAAAAAGCCATGAAAAAAATACACAAATTTTTATATGTCGGGGTTTTAAGTACTTTAGTTGACTATTTTATATATGCTTCCTTGATTTATATAGATTTAAATTATGTTTATGCTATCATTATAGGATATTTAAGCGGATTTTTAGTCAATTTTGTAGTTTCAAGAAAATATGTCTTTGATAGAAGTAAAATCCAAAAGCTTCATCATGAGTTTTTAGCGGTTTTGTGCATATCCATAGTAGCGATAGGGATCAATATCTTTATAGTATGGGGTTTAGGTAAGTTTGGTATCAACCGTTACATTTCAAGGATTATCGCCATAGGTATTGTATTTTTTTTCAACTATTTTGCTAGAAAGGTTTTTGTTTATGAGTAAACTATCGGTAGTTATACCCTGCTATAATGAAGAGGAGATATTGCAATACAGTATAGAAAAAATATCTATATATTTAAACAAACTGCAAAAAGAGAAATTGTTTGATGGTTATCAAATAGTGCTGATTGATGACGGAAGCAAGGATAAAACTTGGGATATCATACTCTCTTTATCTAAAAATTACCCTATAAAAGGTATAAAATTATCAAGAAATGAGGGTCATCAAAATGCTTTAGTAGCGGGACTATTTAATAGCGACGGCGATATTATGATAAGTATAGATGCTGATTTGCAAGATGATATAACGGTCATCAAAGAGATGATAGAAAAGTATCATCAAGGGTGTGAGATAGTCTATGGAGTTAGAAAAAAAAGAGATAGTGATACCTTTTTTAAAAAGAGTACGGCAGAGTCATTTTATAAACTTATGAAACTTTTCGGAGTTGATTTGGTTTATAATCATGCTGACTTTAGACTTATGAGTAAAAGAGCTGTTGAAAATTTAAAAGATTTTAAAGAAGTCAATCTTT
>JALVWI010000195.1 GCA_027038335.1 Campylobacterales bacterium
TAAATGACAATTTACAGTTTAGCTTAACACTAAAAAGATATATTTCAAGTGATAAAAAACATAGTGTAACTATATCAAAACAAAAGGTGATATTTTGAGAAAAGGTTTTGGTCTTATATATGCTCTTTTTGTCATAACTTTGATAGCCGGGCTTATAAGTCTTGCTTTAAGATATGCCAAATCCTCTATAATAAAAACAACCAATCTGTATGAAAAAGAGAATGCAGAGCTTTTTTTAAATAGTGCGGTAGAGCTATCTTTGCTTGCTATAAGCGGGTATGAAAGAAATAGTACAACCGAATGTTTAAAAGAGATACATATTATTTCCAAAGATCAGAGATTTGAAGCTGAAGTAAATGTAACAAAATATTATCTTAAAGATTGTAGTTATTGTAGTAGGTGTCAGCAGATTCAAACCGGTGATTCAAATGGTATGGCTATGCTTGAAGTTGAAGTCGATGCAAATACTACTCATCCTAAAAATAGCATACCGCTTAGAATAATAAGAAGGACTTTGCAAAGACCATGAAAAAAAGAGCTTTTACTATGATAGAACTTATCATTGTCATTATCATTATAGCTATACTTGCAAGAAGTGCCATATCTTTTTTTTCTGATAAAAGACTAAATAATAGTGTAAATTATTTGAGTATGCAGATAAAAAATAGACAGGAAAATGCACTCAATTTTGACCATTATAAATTTGGAGATGTATTATGGAAAAAAAGAGATGTTTCAAAAGAGTATGGTTTGACCTGTATTGACTTAAATATTACAGGACAAAGGGCAATGTACGGCAAAGCAACTTTGGATACCCAAGAGGAGAAAAAAAATATTCCAAAACACTTTTTTATAGATAAAAATATCCAAATAAATGCAACAGGGCTAAATGATCAAAATCAAACACTTTGTTTTGATAGCAATGGAAGACCATATACTATGGAGCAAAAATTGCTTAACAATATAATAGATATAAAAATGACACTAAAAAATAGAACAAAAAATATTTTAATATATCCTATGTCAGGTTATGTTATAATAAGATGAAACTTAAATTGAGGTAGAAATGTCTGTAAAAGAAGCGATAGTATATATAGATCCTTTTTCTGAAATTATTTTAAAAACTGATAAAAATAGTTTTGAATCAGTATCAAATATCAAAAAATACTTTATAGGCTCAAGAGTAGGATATGAAGATATTATAACTTATAGCTTCAAAGTTCACAAAAGTATATCCAAAGAGGATTTGGATATACAAGTTGAGCTTAAAATGTACGAAGATGCAGGTCTTAAAACAGATAGAAAGTATAAGATTGATTATATAAAAAAAGAGCTTGATTATGAAGAATCATATATCATAGAAGTTTTTGCTTTTGAATTAGAAAAGATAAAAGATAGTCTTTCATATCTTTTTTCTAAAACAAACCGACTTGATTTTTTAGCACTTCCAAATTTGATCTTTGAAACATTTTATGCCAATAAAATTTTATCACCCCAAAAAGATATATTTGTATATTTTGGAGAAAAAGAGTCATTTTTATCTATTTACAAAGAGGGCATATATCTATCTTCAGCCACATTAAGTTCTCTCGAAGAAATCGCTAAAGAGATTCAAACCAAAATTTCTGAGCATTTAACTGTCCAGACATTAAGAAAATTGCTCAAAGAAAAAGGATTGGATGAAGCAAAATATGATGAAAATCAAAAAGAGTTATATGGTGCTGTATATTCTGTTTTTTCAGATATATTTTTCAAGATCAATAATATCGCAATGCACAATAGGAGTATTTTTGGATTTGATACTATTGAAAGAGTATTTTTAAGCACTCTTGACGGTAGAATTGCAGGGTTAAGGGAATTTATAAAAACTATAGGTTTTGATGAAGTAGAGCTTGGAGATTTCAATCTTTTTAAACAAAAAAGCGATAAAAATTTTTTAGAGCATATAGCAGCCTCTTATATTTTTTATAAAAAAAATAGTAAAGATAATAGCCACAATTTAACTTTTATAAAAAAAAGAAAACCGTTTTACAAGACAAAAGCAGGAAGTTTTATATTATTTTTTATCTTTTGTTTATTTGCATTCGGTTTATATCCGACATATCTTTTTTTTCAAAATAAAAATCTTTCAAAAAAAAGAGATATATTACAAAGTAAATATGAAGTTTTACAAAATAAAACTAGAAGTATAAAGCAAAAAATAGTAAAAAG
>JALVWI010000196.1 GCA_027038335.1 Campylobacterales bacterium
GGAGAGGGATATAGGCTTTGCTAATTCTTATTTAATAATCTATTAGATATAATGTACTAAGAATAAATCACAAGGATAGATTATGACAATTTGTGGAATAACGGATATCCAAACTAAACCGTCTATCATCAAAGATATGGAAGTAGGTAAAATTGTTGATAAAAGAGCAAATAAAACTATCGGTTTTTTTATATCGTCAAAATATGAAAATATGATAAAGCCAATTATCAAAAAAATTGACAAAGAGAAGAAGATAGCCAAATTAAAGATACTTAAAAAGCATCAAGATTTGGATTTTGCTGAAATAGGTGTAGATGATGGAATATAAAAGAGGAGACATTGTCATAGTAAATCTAAATCCTAAAAAAGGTGATGAGGTCGGTAAGATAAGACCTGCGATTATCATTTCCGGTAATGAAGAAAATGAGATACTTGATACTGTAGTTCTACTTCCGTTATCCACTGATTTAATAGAAGATATGTATCCTTATCGCATAAGAATCTTAAAAAGAGAAAATCTTAAAAAAGATTTTGATATTTTAGTAAATCAAATTAGAACATTATCTAAAAAAAGAGTTGATAAAAAAATAGGAAAAATTTCAGAAAATGAGTATAACTTCATCATAGAAGCATTGTGTAAAAATTTTACTTAATGGATGGAAAATTTGCTAAAACTTCATCAAATATATCTTAAAAAATTACTTCCTCCTTTTATAATTTTATTTATTATCATAGGTGCGGTAGTGCATTATGCTATAAAGCAGATATATATCTCTCAGACAAAAGAGGAGCTTAACTCTTATGCCAAACTTATCTCACTTCAGATAGATAAAAAAACTGACTTTGATAAACTTGCTAAAAAGATAAAAAAAGTTGATCATATAAGAGTAACTTTCATAAGAGATGACGGTTTGGTGCTTGGGGAGTCAAACAAAGACAAGTCCGATATGGACAATCACAAATCAAGACCGGAGATAATACAAGCTAGAAAAAACGGTTTTGGAAGTTCTATAAGGCATTCTCTTGCTTTGGATAAAAACTTGATATATGTTGCCAAAAAAGTTAAGTTAAAAAATCAGATAATTTATATCAGAATGGCAAAGTTTATCAAAAAGATAAAAACTCAAATCTTTTATCTCGGTCTTAAAATTTTATCTATACTTTTACTCTTTTTCATAGTTGTATTTTATAAATTATATAGGGTTAATCAAACTTTAGAAAAAGAAGTAGATAAAATATCAAAATTTTTAGTCGCACTTACAAAAAAGAAAAAACCTAACTATATAAAGTCATCATTTTCAAAAGAGTTTTATGATATAACCACACTTTTGACAAAAGTAGCTTTAGTACTGGCAAAAAGAGATAAGCAAAAAGCAAAATATACTAAAAAATTAAAGTTATTAAATAACCAAAAAGATGAAATCCTTTCCGCTATAAGTCATGAGTTTAAAAACCCTATCACAGTTATCAACGGTTACTCTCAAACTCTTTTGGAGGATAAAGATCTTAATGAAGATATAAGAATAAAGTTTTTGCAAAAGATTTATGCAAGCGGAAATAGACTAACTGAACTTATAGATACTCTAAGACTTGCTTTAAAGCTTGATAGCGATAAGATAAAACTTACTTTTGCACCTTGTAATGTTTATGAGATAGCAAAAGATGCAGTGCAAAATCTTTCTCAGATTTATAATGACAGAGAGATCGAGATAAAGGGCAGGAAAGATTTGGTTATAAAAGCAGATAGAGTTCTTTTGGGGGTTGCTATAACAAACTTGATAGAAAATGCTCTTAAATACTCTGAAGATAAAGTAGAAGTTATCATAAGTGATGAGGCTATCACTATCAAGGATAGAGGAGTAGGTATAGATGAAAAAGAGTTAAAAAATATCACTAAAAAATTTTATCGTGTATCAAAAAATAGCTGGGACAATTCACTAGGACTCGGACTCTCTATCGTAACAAATATACTCAATCTTCACAAATTCAACCTTACTATAAAAAGCCAAAAAAATGAAGGCTCAGAGTTTAGTATCATTTTGGATCAATAATTTACTACAACTATAAATACTTTTTAAATTATTTAGAGATATCCTTCGTTGAAAATTTTTATAAGTTTAACCCAAATTTTGCAATAGACTTCATCGCATTAGCACTCATCATTGAAATTATAGCCTTTTAAAAAAGTTTCGACTTAACACCATG
>JALVWI010000197.1 GCA_027038335.1 Campylobacterales bacterium
GAGCAGTCAAAAAAGGAACTTGAAGAGATATTTGCCACAAGAGATGAGCAATTAAAACAGATACTTCATCTTATGAATGAAAAATATGCTCTTCCTAAAATCCAAAGCGTAGAAGTCATAGACACAGGAATCAAAGAGCATAAAGCAAAAAAAGTGGAACTTAAAGCTTTAAAAACAAAAACAAAAAAAGGCAAGAAAAATAAACTTATGAAAAAAAACAAAAATAAAAAAGGTAAAAAATAAATATCTAAGGAGAGATGATGGCAAAAGAACACAGTTTTGATATAAGTGCTGAGATTGACAAACAAGAGCTCAAAAATGCAATAGAACAGGCAAAAAAAGAGATAACAAATAGATATGATTTCAAAGGTTTAACCGCTCAAATTGATTATAATGAAAAAAATAAACTCATAACACTACTAGCAACTAGCGACAATAAAGCAGATGCAATGAAAGATATACTTTTATCCAAAGCCATAAAAAGAGGTATATCCCCTAAAGCACTAAAAGAGACCAAAAGAGAGAGTGCTAGCGGAGGAAATATAAAAGTTTATATCTCTATAGTTGATACTATCTCAAGTGATGAAGCAAAAAGTATCACCAAAGAGATAAAATCATTAAAACTCAAAGTCCAAGCATCTATAAGGGGTGATATTGTAAGGGTTACAGGCAAATCCATAGATGACTTGCAAAGTTGCATAAAAGCTATAAAAGAGAAAGATTTAGAAATTCCTTTAAATTTTATCAACTTAAAGTAGTATTTTGAAAGGTATATTACCTATAGAGATTCCTCCAACACTTAACAAAAAGTGTAAATTATTGGCAATATTTATTACACTCTTACTGCTGGGCTTACCTGCGGTATTGGCACTATATTTTTGGTATTTATATGATCAAATTTTAATAGCACTATTTTTATTTATCTTTTTACAAATTGTATCGGGAGTTATTACATCTAAAATGAGGATTATCTCCATACCTTTTGACCAGATAGATATCGACTATACTACTTACGAGATAGCAAAGTGGTATCTCTCTAAACATTTTTGTCCGAAAGGAGATAACCCTTCGGACAAAAAAATGTTAATGGGTGCTTAAATAAGCATGTATGCTTTTTGCCGCTCTTTTTCCCTCTCCTAGGGCTTTTATAACGGTAGCGGCTCCACTAGCCGCATCTCCGCCCGCAAAAGTTCCCTCAACACTAGTCATCATATTTTCATCTACTATGATAACTCCTCTTTCATCTCTTTTTATCTCAGGTGCTCTATCTAAAAAAAGCCTATTTGGAATAGTTCCTAATGCTTCTATAACGGTATCAACCCCCATATAAAATGTACTATTTTTGATCGGAGTCGGATGAAGCTTACCGTTTTCATCTTCTACTAACTCCATTCTAACAAGTTCCATATAGTCTATAAAACCGTCATCATTTCCATGAAATCTCACAGGGTTTACTAATTCGTGAAATATAATACCCTCTTCTAAAGCATGCTCAAGCTCCTCTTTTCTAGCCGGTGCATACTCTTTTGTTCTTCTGTATATGATGTGGACTTCCTCCGCTCCTAGCCTCAAAGCGGTTCTAGCTGCGTCCATCGCGACATTACCCGCTCCTATAACGGCAACTTTTTTACCTACATCTATAGGAGTATCCCACTCTGGAAATTTGTATGCTTTCATGAGATTTGCTCTTATAAGAAACTCATTTGAGGAGTAAACTCCATCCAAAGGATTTTCACCTTGTATCCCCATAAATTTTGGAGCTCCCGCACCCATAGCCAAAAACACGGCATCATTTTGAGTAACAAGCTCATAATAGTATATATTTTGACCTACTGTATGGTTTAGCACTATTTTTACACCCATCTCTTCAAGCTTTTTTACCTCTTGGTCAACTATATCTTTAGGCAAACGAAACTCAGGTATTCCATACTGCAAAACTCCTCCGGCTTTATGAAGAGTTTCGTAGATAGTAACCGCATATCCATACTTTCTACACTCTGCGGCACATGCAAGCCCGGCTGGACCTGAGCCTACTATAGCAACATGCTTATCTTCATTGTTTGCTATAACTTTATCAACCTCTACCTTGTGGGTTCTCCCCCAATCAGCTATAAATGCTTCAAGTTTTCCTATGGCAATGGGTTGATCAAATTTTTCAAGGATACAAGCACCCTCACACTGCTTCTCTTG
>JALVWI010000198.1 GCA_027038335.1 Campylobacterales bacterium
GGGGATGTTTACTATGCAAAGCTTGAGCCGTTTGAGAGTTATACTATCAAGAGTGATGTTGCGGGAAAAGTTATATATAGTGATCTTTCAAAAGAGAGCAAATATGTTACAAATGCACTTATAATAAAGATAGATGACAATACAGATAGGGATGATTTAAAAGTTTCTGTAAAAAAATTAGAAAGTTTAAAAGAGTTGGTTAAATTAAAGATACAAAATATCAAAAACTTAAAAAGAGCATATATCATAAGAAAAAGAAACTATGATAGGATAAAAAACTTAAAAACCAAGTCAAATTTTGAAAAAGATGCCCAACTTTTAAGTGTTATAGCAGCAAACTCATCCTTGATAGCCGCTAATGAGTCTTTGATAAATTTGAAAAATCAGATAAAAGATATAAGCCATAAGATATTTGTTTTAAAAGATAGAATTTCTAAAAAAAATATAACTATAAAAAAAAGATATATTTATAAAATAAGTGTCAAAAGGGGAGATTATGTCGCGCCCGGAGCTATTTTGATGCAAACTATGGATATAAGTAAAGCAAAAGCAACTATTTATCTAAGCTATGAGGATAGGGAAAATTTAGATAAAAAGAGTGTATATATAAACGGCAAAAAGAGTGATATAAAATTTTATAAAGTTTGGGATGTGGCTGATACTACCAATATAAGCTCATATAAAGCAGAGATTGTATTGCCTCGTCCAAAAGAGTTTTCAAAGGTTATAAAAATTGAACTTAAATGATCTTACAACTTGTCCGCTTGATTGTTATGACGGATGCTCTATAGTTTTTGAAGAGGGTAAACTAAAAGGAGACAAATCTCACCCCGTTACCAAAGGGTATCTATGCTCTAAAATGAATAAATTTTTAGGATATAGTAGAGTTGACGGGGCATATTTTAAGGGTAAAAGGATAGAACTTCAAGAAGCATTAGAGATATTTGTACAGAAGTTACAAGAGTATAAAACCGGTAACAATCTTCACTTTATAGGAAGTGGTAATCTAGGAAAAATGCAAAATATTACAAAAGAGTTTTTTACTAGATACGGTTTTTGCGGTACTATCGGCTCTTTATGCGACGGCGCGGGTGATGCCGGTATAAAGGAGGGCAGAGGAGCAAACCTGCTTTTACCTCCAAAAGAGATAGAAAAAAGTGAAGTTGTAGTTATTTGGGGTAGAGACCCATCTATTAGCAATTCTCACATGCTTTCGTTTTTAAAAGATAAAAAAATTATAGTTATAGATCCATATAAAACTAAATTGTCAAAAGAAGCGGATATATTTTTACAAATCAAGCCCAGAGGAGACTTTTACCTTGCACTTTTGTTTGCAAGGATAGTTTATATGCAGCAAGCTGAAGATGTGGATTTTATAAAGCAAAAGTGTGAAGGTTTTGAAGAGTTTGTAGAGCTTTTTGAAGAGTTCGGTATGAAAAAACTCTCAAAAATGTGTGATATAGAGATAGATAAAGCTTGGGAAGTAGTAGATCTGATACTAGATAAGAGGACAACTTTTTTAGTAGGTATAGGCGTGCAAAAGTATATCATAGGGCATTATGTTTTAAGAGCTATAGACTCATTTGCCGCTATGTTAGGACTTTTTGGAAAAGAGGGGTGCGGGGTAAGTTATCTATCAGATAGCTTTTACGGATTTAAAAATCCATTTAAAAGTTATAAAAAAAGAGTTACTTTACCTACGATAGATTTTTCAAAGTTTGATATAGTATTTATCCAAGGAGCAAATCCGGCCGTTAGTATGCCTTCAACTTCAAAAGTTACAGAGGGGCTTAAAAAAGCTAAATTTGTAGTCTATTTTGGACTTTATGAAAACGAGACTTCAAAACTAGCCGATCTTGTGATACCGGCTGTTGATTTTTTAAGTAAAAATGATATAAAGACAACTTATGGACACGAATATATAGGACTTATGCCGAAACTAAGAGATGATAAAAAAGGCTTTAGCGAGTATGAGTTGACAAAATATCTAGTAAAAAACTTTTATAATGAAGAGTTAAGAGATGAGCAAAGTTATATAGATGATATACTCTTTTCAAATAGTATAAAAAAAGATGGGTATTATCTATCTAAAACCTATGAGGATATACCATACAAGGATGGTTTTTATACCGATAGCAAAAAATTTATATTTTTAGATGAGTTTGAAGATGAGTATGAGGAGGATTATGA
>JALVWI010000199.1 GCA_027038335.1 Campylobacterales bacterium
TAGGAAGCGGTGCTGTTGTAAACAAAGATGTAAAGCCGTATGCTTTGATGGTGGGAGTACCCGCAAGGCAGATCGGCTGGGTAAGCAAGGCCGGCAATACCTTACACTTTGATAAAAACAATGAAGCGATAGATGAATATGACGGTAGTAAATATGTTATAATAGAAGATGAGATAATAGTTATTTAGTTATTGGTTATTCGTGTATTAGTCAAATAACCAATACACAAATCTTAGGAGACAAAATGCAGTTGATAGTAAATATAAAAAACAACATCCTTGCTGAAAAGATTTTAAAGATTTTAGAGATTTTCAAAAGCGATGGAGTGGAAGTAAAAACCATAAATAAAACAAAAGAGATTTCAAATGAAAAAGAGTATGATGTGGATTATGAAAGAAGTTTCCAATACAAACTCGATAGAGCAGATTTTATTGAAATGAAAGAGAGATTATGAATTATTTACTTGACAATAATGTTATCATTGACATCTTATCAGAAAGAAGAAGAGTAAAATACCCTGAGTCGTTAGAAGTATATAATCTCATACAAAAAAGTGATGATAATGTTTTTATAAGTTCATCATCTATAGACAATATAGAGTTTATACTATTTAAAGAGATAAAAGCTCAATTTGACTACAACAACAAAGATGCTCTCGATGAGGTACACAAGAGATTGAAGCTATTTATAAAAGATATCAAGATAGCAAAAACACCAACTTATATAGAGTTAGACTACGAAGACATAGAAGATTCGCAGATAATATCAAGTGCAAAAGCAGTAGATGCTTTGGTTTTAACGAGAGATGAAAAATTACTTCAAAAATATCCAAATATTGCAATTTCTTCTACCGACTTCAAACTTCAAACTTCAAACTTCAATATTGATTTTGCCAACCTAAAAAAACAGTACTTCATGTATCAAGCCGAACTTGAAAAAGAGATGGATAAAGTACTAAATAGTGCAAGTTATATCATGGGAAATGCAGTAAAAGAACTTGAAGAAAATCTCCAAAAATTCACAGGTGCTAAAAATGCTATAACTTGCAGCAGTGGGACAGATGCTTTACTTCTTGCTATGATGGCTTTGGATATCAAGCCCGGTGATGAGATCATAACAACTCCTTTTACTTTTATAGCAACAGCAGAAACCATAGCACTATTAGGAGCAAAACCGGTATTTGTAGATATAGATGAAAAAACTTACAATATTGATCCAAGTAAAATAGAGGAAAAAATAACACCAAAAACAAAAGCCATAATTTCAGTAAGCCTATATGGACAACCGAGCGATTTAGATGCTATTGGAAAGTTGTTAGATAAGTTAGAAGTTGGAAGAAAAAAGTTGGAAGAAAAAAGGGAAAAAACTTCAAACTTCAAACTTCAAACTTCAAACTCAAATAAGATTCATCACATCATCGACGGTGCCCAATCTTTCGGAGCTACCTACAAAGGCAAAGCAGAAGTTCACTATTGTGATATCTACACAACAAGCTTTTTCCCTGCAAAACCGCTTGGTTGCTTTGGAGATGGCGGAGCAGTTTTGACTAACAACGATGAACTGGCTAATAAGATAAAAATGTTAAGAGTTCATGGACAAAACAAGAGATACCACCATAAATATATAGGTATGGGCGGAAGGATGGATACTCTTCAATGTGCAGTAGTAAATGTTAAACTAAAGCATTACAAAAAAGATCTAGCTCTTAGACAAGAAGTAGCAAGAAGATATAGTGAGAAGTTGGAAGTTGGAAGTTGGAAGTTGGAAGTTGGAAGCGAGAAGTTGGAAGTTGGAAGTGAGAAGTTGGAAGTTGTAAGTTGGAAGTTGGAAGAAAATGGAAAAACTTCAAACTTCAAACCTCAAACCTCAAACTTAACTTTACCGGTGGTAAAATCAGACAGAACCTCAGCTTGGGCACAGTATTCTGTAAGAATCAATTCTTCAAACTTCAAACTTCAAACTTCAAACTCAGTACGAAGTGAACTACAGACAAAACTAAAGGCTTCAAACATCCCAACAGCAGTTCACTATCCAATGCCGCTGCATCTGCAAGAGTGTTTTGAGTATTTAGGCTATACAGAGGGTGATTTCCCTATTTCTGAAAAAATTAGCAAAGAAATTTTATCATTACCAATGAATCCATATATCAAAGAACAAGAATTGAATTATATAAC
>JALVWI010000200.1 GCA_027038335.1 Campylobacterales bacterium
CTTTTTAAGTAAGACCATATTCATCCGGCAAATAGTCAAGCTCAACTTTATGTCTTTTTGCTCTTAAAGTTACACCTTTTTGAGATTTTAAATCATTTACAAATTCTTGTATCTTTTTGTCCAATTCCTCTTCATTGTTAATGACTTCTGGATTGTAAGTTATCTTTATATCTATAACTTTATGGTTTTTCATCTTTATCTCCTATTTTTTTCTTTGAAAAGTTTTTCTATGGTTCCGACGATAGAAGGATCCTCAATAGTTGAAATATCTTGAGTTATCTCTTCGCCTTTTGCTATAGATCTTAAAATTCTTCGCATAATTTTACCGCTTCTAGTCTTAGGAAGTCCCGGAACAACTAAAATAGAACCCACTTTTGCTATAGGTCCTATCTCTTTTGTTATAAGAGCATTTATATTTCCGATAAGAGTTGCTTCATCTACATCTTTTTTAGTTACGATATAAGCAAATACATCCTCACCTTTTATATCATCAGGTCTGCCTACAACTGCAACTTCCGCCACATGCTCTTCATGACCTATTACACCCTCTATTTCAGCAGTTCCAAGTCTGTGTCCTGAAACATTGATAACATCATCTGTTCTTCCAGTGATAAAGATATATCCATCCTCATCATATATAGCGGCATCACCTGAAAAATAAACAGGTTTACCATCTTTTTTACAATCTCCAAAATATGACTTAACAAACCTATCAGGATCTCCCCAGATAGTTCTTATCATACTTGGCCATGGTTTTGTGATACAAAGAAGTCCTTTTTCACCTTTTGGTGTAGGGTTGCCGTTTTTATCTATGATCTCAGCTTTTATACCCGGAAGTGGAAATGTAGCAGCTCCCGGCTTGATAGGTGTAGCTCCCGGAAGTGGACTTATGATATGACCTCCTGTTTCAGTTTGCCACCATGTATCAACTATAGGGCATTTTCCTCCACCTATGGTTTCATAATACCACATCCAAGCATCTGGATTGATAGGTTCACCGACAGTTCCAAGAACTTTTAGACTGCTTAAGTCATATTTGCTAGGTTCGTCTGCACCTACTTTGTGTAAAAGTCTTATGGCCGTAGGTGCTGTGTAAAATTGATTGATCCTAAGTTCTTCTATCATTTTCCACCATCTACCGGCATCAGGATACAAAGGAACTCCCTCATACATTATAGTTGTAGCTCCTATTGCCAAAGGTCCATAAACTATATATGTATGACCTGTGATCCAGCCTACATCAGCCGTACACCAAAAAGTATCATTTTCTTTTACATCAAAAACATTTTCCATAGTATATTGTGCCCATAGGATATAACCGGCTCCACTATGCTGAACTCCTTTTGGTTTGCCGGTACTTCCTGAAGTATAAAGCAAAAAGAGTGGATCTTCACTATCCATGACTTCTGCTTCGCAAAATTCACTTTCTTGTTTAATGAGGTCATTGTATATATGATCTCTTCCCTCAACCATATCAACCTCTTCGTAATTTCTCTGAACCATCAAAACATTTTCAACACATTCACATCCCTTTTCCAAAGCTTTATTTACTATAGGTTTTAAAAGATAAGGATTGCCTCTTCTAAAAGCTCCATCAGCAGTAATAACTAGCTTTGCACCGGCATCAATAATCCTATCTCTTAAAGCTTCCGCACTAAAACCTCCAAAAACAACTGAGTGAATAGCTCCTATCTTGGCACAAGCTAACATGGCAAAAGCAGCTTCAGGAATCATAGGCATATATATAACAACTCTATCACCTTTTTTTATTCCAAATTTATTTCTCAAAAGATTGGCAAATCTGTTTACTCTGTAATAAAGAAGCAAATAAGTTATAATTCTTCTTGAGCCGTCTTCGCCTTCCCAAATAATGGCAGCTTTATTTTTTCTAGTATCTAAGTGTCTTCCGATACACTGATGAGTTATATTTAGTTTACCATTTGTAAACCATTTATAAAAAGGGGCTTTGCTCTCATCCAAAACTTTATCATAAGGTTCAAGCCATTCAATCTTTTCTTTGGCAAGCTTATCCCAATATGCCTCATAGTTATCATCGACTTCAGCACAAATCTCTTTGTACTCACACATATTTTTTATCCTAGCTTGCTTACTAAACTCCCTGTTTGGATAAAATATTTTACTCATTTAGCCTCCTTTAAAATTTTTTATTAAA
>JALVWI010000201.1 GCA_027038335.1 Campylobacterales bacterium
ATAGCAAAATATGCAAAAAAACCACCTTTATAAGCCAAAACAAAGAAAAACCAAAAAAGAATTGTCAATCCATGAAATATTTTAGAGATAAAAAGAGTACATTTTGCTCCATATATAGAAGGAATAGAGTGCAAACCCTCTTGCCTGTCAAATTCAATATCCTGCAAAGAGTAAAGTAAGTCAAATCCTGCAACCCAAAATACTACTCCGCTAGAGAGCAAAAGTGACCAAAGCGGTATATCAGCTCTTACCGCTACCACACCGGCTATGGGGGCAAGTCCTAATGACAAACCTAAAATCATGTGAGCAAATGAAGAAAATCTCTTAAAAAACGAATATCCTCCTAAAATGATAAGGATCGGAAAACTAAGCCAAAAAGCTAAAGAGTTTATAAGATATGCAACAATTACAAAGATAAGAGCATTTACACCGACAAATAGCAACTGTTTTTGCGAACTTATTCTTCCATCTACACTAGGTCTTGAAGCGGTTCTTGGATTTTTAAGATCTATGTCTCTATCAAGATATCTATTGAACCCCATAGCAAAATTTCTAGCACTCAGGGCTGCTAAAAGTCCAAGAAAAAATAGCCTCCATCCAAACCATCCGTCTGCAGCTACAACCATAGCTGTAAAAATAAAAGGTAAAGAAAAAATAGAGTGTTTAAACATCACTAATTCATTGAAATCATTCAGTAACTTCTTCATATACAAATGATACAATAACTTTGATAAATTTGTTATTAGAGGAATTATGAAAGAGATAGCAATACTTGGACCTACTGCTTCAGGCAAAACTGCTTTATCTTTAGAGTTAGCTGACATTTGCAATGCCGTTATACTTTCACTTGATAGTCTGAGCATTTATAAAGAGATAGATATAGCCTCTGCCAAACCTACAAAGCAAGAAAGAGGCAATATACCGCATTTTGGCATTGATGAAATATATATTAATGAGCATTTTAGTGTTACACTATTTTTTGATATATATAAGTTTTCCAAAAGCAAGGCTAAAAGAGAAAATAAAAATCTTATCATTGTAGGAGGAACAAGTTTCTACCTAAAATCCCTTATTGATGGCTTACATCCAAAACCTCAAATCTCTCAAGATATAAAAAATAAAATTAAACAAATACCAATAAAAGAGGCTTTTGAAATAGTTAAAAGCAATGATCCCATTTATGCTGAAAAAATTTCTTCAAATGATAAATATCGCATAGAAAAATGGCTTGAAATATTTTTTGCTACAAATAAACCTTTAACAACTTATTTTAACTCTTTGCACAAATCGCCTCTTGCAAAAGATTTAAAAATTTATGAGATAGAATTAGATAGAAATGAATTAAAAAATAAAATAGCACTAAGAACTAACAAAATGATACAACAAGGTTTGATAGATGAAGTACTTTATCTTGAAAAAAAATATACAAGAATTCCAAAAGCAATGTCTGCCATAGGCATCAAAGAGACTTTGGAATATCTTGATGGATATTTAAACTTAGAAGAATTACAAACAAAAATAACTAACAAAACAGCTCAGTTAGCAAAAAGACAATCAACTTTTAACAAATCTCAATTTAAAGATATTATAAAATCAGATACTAAAACTTTAAAAACTCTTATTTCTACCTATTTAAACAGTTAATCTTCTTTACTATACCACAATATCACAAATCCCGGAGCTAAAAATATGATATAGCCTAGAAGTTTCCTAGGCTCAAATGCAGATATTTTTTGCCACAATCCATCCCAGCCACCATCATTATATGCTTGAAAAAAACCTAAAAATATGATAGCTAAACTAAAAACTATCCACATTTTGGCCAAAACAAGAAGTATTTTATGCTTCAACACTTTTTTGCCCTTTCATTAACCATCCATACTCTATCCCGCCACATAGTTCAAGTGCATTTTCATACCCTAGTTTATCTCTTAAAAAATTACCGACTACTTTTGTTCTATTTGCATGGGCACATACAAGAATAAACTTTTCATCTTTATTTTTTACAATATTTTCAAACTCTTTTAACCAAGTTTCCATATCATAAGCACCACTTTCATCAAAAAAGGTTAGCAAAACACTTCCATCTATCACCCCTGTCATTTGCCATTCCATTTTTGTTCTTATATCTATAACTTTCACTCCCTCTTTTTGAAG
>JALVWI010000202.1 GCA_027038335.1 Campylobacterales bacterium
TCTTTAATATCCGTCTCAAGCAAAATGAATGTGGAACTTGACAAATTACAAAATGCTACCAAAGAAATACTAAATCAAAAAATATATACTATCGTTAGAGATAAAGTAGAATTTTATATACTAATCATGGCATTAAGTTTAATCATAATTTTTATAACAATTTATAGATTGAATAAAGAGATACTACACTCCATAATCGAGTTAAAAAAGTTAATCCATCTGCTTTTATCTTTTGTTCAAAATAAGATTTCTACTATCGGCAAAATAAATAGGCGAAATATACCTCATGATGAGATAGGAGAGACTATACAAGAAGCTGCTCAAGCCGTTCATCATATAAAAAAGATAATAACGCAAGATAGAGAATTGAGACAAGAGATAGAAGATACTCAAAAAGAGATCGTTTTTACGATGGGAGCTATCGGAGAGAGTAGATCTAAAGAGACCGGCAATCATGTAAAAAGAGTAGCGGAATATAGTTATATTTTAGCAAAAGCATACGGTCTTGATGAAAAAGAGGCTCAACTATTAAAAGAGGCAACTCCTATGCACGATATTGGAAAAGTTGCAATTCCTGATGCGATACTACATAAATATGGATATTTAACCGATAAAGAGCGGAAGATTATGAATACCCATGCCAAATTGGGCTACAATATGCTAAAACACTCCAAAAGACCTCTTTTACAAGCTGCCGCTATCATAGCATATCAACATCATGAAAAATGGGACGGAAGCGGTTATCCAAGAAAATTAAAAGGTGAAGAGATACATATATTCGGTCGTATAACCGCACTTGCTGATGTATTTGATGCACTTGGTAGCGATAGGTGCTACAAAAAAGCTTGGAGTGATGAAAAAATCTTTGCTCTATTAAAAGAGGAAAAAGGCAAACATTTTGAACCGAAATTAGTAGATCTATTTTTTGCAAATTTAAATGAATTTTTAAAAATCAGAGATAAATTTAATGATAATTACTGCTTTTAAAAGCTTGATCAAAATTTTATAATAGAATTTGAATTAATCTCAACTATTTATTTTTATTTTACTTTATAACCTTTTCCTTTAAGCAATGGTCTTAGAGCATTTTCCTGTCCTAGATATAGACTAAAACCGAAACTTGTAATATAGCTTGTTATAACTGCGGAAGTCATAGGAATAACAACATCAGCATGACTCATTTCCGTGATCATTACAATAGCAGCTAAAGGTGTCTTAGCCGCGGCTGATAGAGCTGAACCCATCCCGGCTAGTGTAAACATTACCATCTCATTTGGAAACATATGACCGAATATATTGCCTGTTGCCGCACCTATGATAAGATTGGGCAGTACCAAACCGCCGGGAATTCCAAAACCTATAGTAAGACTTGTTATCATAAGAGTAAAAATAATAATAGCCACATCAACATATATAGGAAAAGGAACTTGAGCTAACTTTGAAACTATACTCATATGAGCCGGAGCTGAGAGCATATCTATATCATGAGTTACCAAATAAAGCCCCACCAAAAAAGGGATAGCAATAAAAGTTCCCAGTATCGGTCTTTTTATAGTACTTATTATCTTTGATAAATCTATACTAAAATGAAATAAAAATGTATAAATATAAGTTATCAAAGAGATAACAAGCCCCATTATAATAATATAAGGAATACTATTTAGTGTCCATTCTGGTTTATCCGTTAAAAGTATAAATGGATGAGTACCTCTAAAAAATGAAAAAGTAAGATAGCTAATAATAGAGGCAACTATCATAGGAGTAAAAGGACGATAGTCAAAATCATACATATTTTCAAGCTCCATTGCAAATATACTACTACCTAAAGGTGCTTTCAAAAGAGCTCCGGTAAATGCACCTCCGCCTATAAGACCAAGGATATTTTTGTATCCTTTGCCTAGTCCATAGGATTTGCCTACCCACTCACCTATACCGACACCTAGGAAAAATGACGGACCTTCACGACCTGCTATAAAACCACCGGAAAGTACAAAAACTGAGAGTATAAATTTATAAATAAGTGATTTTAGTTTTAAATATGTTTTGGATTTTAAATGCAATACCGAATATCCGATACCCGCACCTGCAACAGAACTATCTTTTGAAGTTAGAAAACCTACCATAATAGATACCAACAAAGGATAAATAAGTACAA